>QHYL01000095.1 GCA_003224105.1 Acidobacteriota bacterium
ACGATTTCGCGCGCTAAGTCCTTTAGAATGCGCAGTTACAAAAACGCCTCCCCGTAACCCCTTTAGAATGCGCAGTTACAAAAAAAGGTGGGGGGGAGGGTAAGGGAAACATGAGAGTCAACCCATCCAATGGCCTACCTTGGTGCTCCGCGTCCCAGGAACTGGCGCGCGGAGACTCTCTCTCCCACGAATCACCAGTCACGAGTCACCAGTCACACAACTTAGAACTAACAACTGCCCTTCCGCGCCAATGTGGATGTTGCCGCATCCAATCGCGCAGCCTAAGCTGCGACGCAACTCAGGTTATAGGGTTGGGGGGAGAAGAACATGCCTCAAGGCAATCCAGCGGTACAAAGCAGTCACGCAGCGCAGGGCCAGGGAGTTCGCGATTCCGTGTTGCAGGCGATTGGCAATACGCCGCTCGTGCGGTTGCAAAGAGTCGTGACCCCGTCGATGGCCGAAGTGCTCGTCAAACTGGAGTATTACAATCCAACCGGCTCCTACAAGGACCGCATGGCGCTGGCGATGATTGAAGGAGCCGAGGCCCGCGGCGAGTTGCGCCCGGGCATGCGCGTGGTCGAGTGGACGGGGGGCAGCACGGGATCGTCGCTGGCGATGGTCTGCGCGATCAAGGGCTACCGCTTCACTCCCATTTCCTCGGATGGATTTGCGCGCGAAAAGCTGCAGACCATGCGGCTCTTTGGCGCCGACCTGGAGATTTTTCCCGCCCCCGGCGGCAAGCTTGTGCCGGAGCTTTACCAGCAGATGAAACGCCGCGCGGAAGAGCTGGCGAAGGAGCCGGGCACGTTCTACACCGACCAATTCCATAATGCAGACGCAATCCGCGGCTACATGGGGATTGGCAGGGAGCTGATCGAGCAGGCGGGCAGCGGTTTGGCGGCGTTTTGCGGGGGCGTGGGCACTGCCGGGATGATTGTGGGTGTGTCGCGCGCCCTGAAGGAGGCTGGATGCAAGGCGCGCATTGTGGCGCTCGAGCCCGCATCCTCGCCCGCGCTCACCACGGGAAAAGGGGGCCCCCACCGCGTCGAGGGGATCGCCGCGGGCTTCCGGCCCTCCCACTTGCAGGACGGGGATTTCAACGAAGTGCGGACGGTGGAGGAAACGGCCGCGCGCGAAATGGCGCGGCGCCTGGCAAAGGAGGAAGGCCTCTTTGCAGGCACCTCGTCGGGGCTAAACGTCACCGCGGCGCTGCAACTGGCGCAGGAGCTGGGGCCGGGCCACGCCGTGGCCACGGTGGCCGTGGATACGGGATTCAAGTATCTCGCGGGCGACCTGTATCAGACCTGAACGGCGGTTTATGCGAGGAAGGTTTTTGTAAAGGCCACCCGGCGTTCCTGGTTTCCAACCGTGGTTTCCAACCGTGGCGCAGGAGGACGCGGAGTTCTCAACTTCCAAGCGCCGGTCTTTGTAGCGGCGGCCTTCTGAGGCCGGCTTTTCGTCCTCGAAGATAAAATGCGCCCGCCTCGCGAGGCGGCCCCTACAAAATGCCGAAGAGGGGATCGGTTTATTCCGATGCGCCGAGGGGGAGGAAATACTGCGTGCCCTTGACGGGATCCTGGAGGCGGCGCAGAAGCTGCTGCAAATCGTCGCTGCGCTCGACGAAATCAATTTCCGAGGTGTTGATGACCAGAAGGTCGGAGGCGGAGTAGCGGAAGAAGAAATGTTCGTAGGCGCGCGCCACTTCCTCGATGTATTCGAGCGAGATTTGCGATTCGTCGCGCGAAGCTTTCTTGGCGATGCGCGCGCGCAGCACTTCGGGCTTGGCTTGCAGGTAAACGACAAGGTCGGGAGCGGGAAGATCGGCGGCGAGAAGCTCGTAGAAGCGCTCGTACAGCTTAAGTTCCTGGTCGTCGAGATTGAGGTTGGCGAAGATGCGGTCTTTTTCCAGGAGAAAGTCGGAAAGGATGAGGCCAGGAGCCTCGACCGCCAAGCCCTCGCGAAGGTGCTTTTGGCGCTCGATGAGGAAGTACATCTGGGCGCGAAAGGCGGCGCCAGGCTTGGCTTTGTAGAAGTCGGCGAGAAACGGATTGTCTTCGCAGTCGTAGATGCGGCGAGCGTGAAGGCGTTCAGCGAGGATGCGGGCGAGGGTCGTTTTCCCGACGCGCAGCGGGCCTTCAATGGCGATGAAGCGGGGTGGCTGTGGGCTGCGCTGGGGAACCAGCGCGCGCTTGGCGGCCGAGGAGTCGTTGCCAGGCATCGTTGGAAGCGCCCCGACCGGGCGGGGCCATGCGCGGATTATAGCAGAGTTGCGCTTTGCCTGGAGCCGCGAGCAGGCGTGTTTCGCCACCGATTGTGCGCGGCTTGCCGCGCTTCGCAACTTAGCTGCCCAGGGAGCGCGGTCCGGGGCAAACACGGCGGGATAAAGCCGCCGCTATATTCCCGCGCGAGTCTTTTTCGAGGCGCAAAATCGATCGCGTTGCGGGCAGGCCACTGTGATACGGCGGCGAACACCTCTTCGCAAGATACTGCGTTACCGCAAATGTGAAAATCCTTTCACAAAAAATCACAAAAAACAGACTAGTACTCACGTTACATGAATGGTAAACGGAGGGTCTAGGGGGTTGTACTACGCAAAATGTGACCTAAGGACCAGTGTTTGCTGCACTTTCGGCCAGTAGAGTGAGGACACTGCGAGTGGGGCTGGACTTGCAAGTCCACTGGCAAGACTGAGGTGGTGAATGGTCCTCGCAACACTGCTTATGCTGTGCGCCATGCCGCAGGGGGATGAAGCGGCGAAGGTCACCACCGCGTCGAAGACGAACGCGGGCAGGCAAGCCCTTTCTACAGCAGTCTTGGACAACACTTCCAAAGATTCGATCGCCGCGGCGGTCCTGCCCTCCGCCCCGGAACCAAAAGTGAAGCCGGAAGCGGAGCCCGCGCCTCTGCGCTCCGCGGCGCAGCCGTTTTTGCCGGTCAGGCCGGTAACGCGGCCCGTGGAGACGCCCAGGCAACGGAAAATGTGGTATGGGCTGGTGGCCGCAAGTCACGCCGGAGCTGCGTTTGACGCCTGGACGACGCGCCGGGCGATTTCCAGCGGCTACGGTCAGGAAGCGAATCCGTTTCTTAAGCCGTTTGCCGGCTCGAATGCGATTTACGCCGCAACGCAAGTGAGCCCGGCGGTCATGGACTACCTGGGGAAACGCCTGATGACGAGCCAGAATCCCGCCATTAGAAGGTTGTGGTGGGTTCCGCAGGTGATGGGAGCCAGCATGTCATTCGCGGCCGGCGCGCACAACATGGGCGTGGTGCGCTAAAGAGCTTCGTGGCAGCCGTGGACTAGCAGCAGTCGCGCACTAAAGAGTTTTTTGGAGACGTAAGTTTAAAGTTGTTTTGGGATCTCGGGCGCGCCCGCACTTCGTAAATCTGCGTCCGCGACGCGAAAGGCTCTCCCCTCTGGATTACTATTTGGAATGAACTAGAAGTCGATGCGCAAGCCAAGCTGAATCCAGCGGCTGCTGGAGTTTCGATAGACTGGTGTCAGCGACTGCGACACCACGCCGAAGGTCGGCAAGTTTGTTAAATCGAGAGTCGGATCCTGAAAGTTGACGTGGTTGAAGGCGTTGAAAAAGTCGGCTGAAAACTTCAGGGCATACCGCTCACTGAATTTGATCTTCTTTCCAACGCTGGCGTCCAGATTCCAGAGACCGAAGCCCCGCAATGGGCGGCTCCTCCCTGTCCGCCCATCGGATGCAAGGAGAATGGGACGGAAGTCGTTAAGAACAGCCGACGGATTGCCGAAGTAATTGATCCCAGTGCCGGTACTACCGCCCGACCCGCAATTGGGGCCGTCACCAGTTGAGCCAACGCCATTTGTGCTGCAGACGTTCTGATGGACACCGCCTCCAAGGGAGCTGGGATTCGCTATCGGTATGGCTGCTTGTGGAATTCCAAAGATGATCCCTCCACCCAGGGACCCGCCTGATTGACCTTCTACAACCGTCAGGGGTGCCCCGCTGTTGGCACGGAAAACACCGGAGGTAAACCACCCGCCAATGATCTTGTCCAGTGCACTGTGGTTGCTGCTGAGACGATGGCTTCCACCCGGCGGCAAATCATAGTAATACCTCAAATTGAAAACATGAGTTCTGTCAAAAAACGAAGGACCATATTCGTACGCAGGGTTGAAGCTCGACGCGTAGTAGCTAGCAGAATTCTGCACCGTGCCAATCTGGTCTAGAGATTTAGAGAATGTATAGTTCATGTCGAACTGCAATCCGTGCCAGCCACGGTTGTGAAGCGCAAAGAAGGCTGCGTTGTAGTTGGAGAAGTCCCGGTGCGTGCGGACAAACATATCAAGAAGAGTCAAATTGTTGAACGTCCCAGGTACCCCGGCAACCAAGGACCGGAAGACGTCAAAATTCAGGAAGAGATCGGAAACGTTGAATGACGTAAAGTCCCCCGCTAGTGCCCCGGCTACGCATTCGGTCGAAGTTGCGGTTCCACATATATTGGGAACCAGATTTTCAAACCAAGGTTCCGCGTCCCCCGGTGTGATTACCTGGTTTGCCCGGATCTTCTTACCAAGGTTATCGTACGCTTGTGCAAAGGTCTCTCCCGAGATCTTATCCTTGAAGAAAATGGGTGAAGAGTTGAAGTTGACGTTGTTCAGCAGGTCGCGTGCATACCGCCCAATAAAGCCCAACTCCAGCAGCATGTTGCCGCGCATTTCACGTTGGATGGTGAAGTCTACCATGTGACTACGGCCGACCTTGAAGTCTGGGTCATTAGCGAAGCTCAAGATCTCCGCAAATGGGCCCGAAGGAACGACAGGTATAGACTGCTTCCCTAGTGGAGCCGGAGTTGGAATCGCGCCGTCAACTCCGGCACGGAAGATGGACCCACCTGGGGTTCCGTCAATTCCGCAGTTTGCTCCTGGGGTGCTGCCGGGTCCGTTGCACGCCGGGGCGATGGTGCTGAGGGTCTGAGCGAAGCCCACACCCAACATGGGGATGATCACGCTGCCGACCGTATTGATCCGATCGTATGCTATGCCATAACCTCCACGGATGACGGTCTTGCGTTCGCCAAAGATCTTTCCAAGGGCCCCGTTTTGAAAGGAGGGATTCCAGGCTATGGAGAAGCGCGGGGCCCAGTCTCCATAATCCACGCTGAAGACATTGCTGCGGCCGGAGCTTCTGATTGGCATATAACCTATCGTTGGATCATAAAAGTCACCATTTGCCGCGGCTGCTTCTTTTGCGCCCAGGTAGTCCTTAGCGGTGAGGAGCTTATTACCATTGCTGCTATCAACCATCAGGGTTTGCTTCCCATCTCTTTCCTGAGGCGTTGTCTGCCACCCATAGGAAAGGCCGTACGTCATCGTGAGGGAAGGTGAAATGCGCCACGTGTCCTGATAGAAGAAGTCGTAGGATCGGAGTGTGGCGCGGGCGACCAACGTCGAGCCAAATGGAAGGGGATTGAGCTGCCCGTCGCTGGCGGTCAAGATGCCAACGTTGTCGACCAATCCAAGGGAAGCGGCGTAGAGCCGATCCCAGCGAGTTACATCGCCAGCGGCCAGTCCAGGCGGTCGATTCGCAGCAGGGATGCCAAAATTATGATCGCCATCGAGAGCCGCGACTAGAGAGTTCAGCGATCCAATAACCTTATCGTCGCGATCGTGAATGGTTGGCAACCAACGCACTTCGCCGCCACCCACAATTAAATGCTTTCCCTTGGTCCAGGTCAGCGAATCAACATATTGCTTATTGCTGTCATAGATCGCTTGGTGGCGCGCCCTCTGCGTATCCACGTCAACTGCTGTGTCAAGAAAGCCCCCTCCAGTAGCCAGACCAGGCGCAAGAGCGATGAAACCCGTCTGAGATGCGCTGGAAGCTGTCCCCGCTAAAGCCATCTGTGCAGCGGAGGTGCTGGGCCGTGTTACAGTGAAGTCCTGCCGACTGCGTACCCAGCCGCCGCGGAATGTGTTGAGGAGGTTCGGCCGTAACTGCCAATCTAGACCACCAACAACGTAATCGCCGCGAACGTTGGAGTTGCTCGGGGTTTCCGGCGTGCCACCCCGGAGGTCAATTTGGTTGCCATTAGGCAGCAGGTCTCGGGAATATGCGTAGCGACCAAAGAAGTGAATCTTGCTCGTAAAGGCGTGGTCCAGCCTGAAATTGACGGAATCAAACTTCTCAGGAGCTGAGACAGTTCCACGTAGTCCAAGGATATTTACGCCGTCGGCACCTGGTACTGTGTTGTCATTTCCCGTCTCAGTAATTTGATTCCATAGCGCTTGCACAGTCGGGCTGATGCCGAGGCCACGAGGATCACAAGCGAGGTTACCGCCAGCGCCGCAAGCGCTCGAGGATGCCAGATCGTAGGGTACGCCGCCGAAAGTCAGGATGCCCTGTTTCAAATTGGGGCTTGGTATCAGGCGCGTAAATGTTAGGGCCTGAGGGAATCGCCGAAACTCATAGTTTCCAAAGACGAACGTCTTGTCCTTCCGAAGAGGGCCGCCGAAACTCACACCTCCTCGATTGTCTTTTTGTTCCGGCTTCTGGGTGAACTCGTGTCCTTTGCCATCCGGAGTGTGATTCAGTTCCCACGTGTTGGCATTTAAGTTGTCGTTCTGGTGGAACCAATATACTGTCCCGTGGTAGTTGTTCGTCCCGCCATGGGTGACTAATGTGATCTGGCCACCCGAGGCACGCCCGAAGGTGGCATTCGCATTAGTGACACCGACGCGAAATTCATCCACGGCATCCACTCCGGCAGGAATGAGCGGCTGGGCTTTCTGACCTCCGGCGACGACGTTGTCTGTAACATCGATGCCGTCAAGTGAAATCACGTTCTGATCACTACGTGCACCTGTGACGGTGCCGCCTCCATTGCCGAATCCCGTGGCATCGTACGGAGTGGAGCCCGGCTGCAAAGTAAGTAGTTCCGTTGCGTCGCGTGTGAGTGTCGGAAGGCTGGTAAGCATGTCTCCGCTCACCACATTGCCAACGACCGCGTCCGCGGTCTCCAATTCCGCTTGGGCGGTCGCGGAGACTTCTACGATTTCGTTGCCAGAGCGAATCTCCATCTTGACATCGACGGTGTAGCTTTTGTTCACGTCGACGACCAGATTGGCTACGACGAAAGTGGCAAAGCCCGCTTTCGTGGTCGTCACCTTGTATGTGCCCGGAGTAACTCCCGGGAAAGTGAACTGCCCCGCGGAGTTGGTCATCATCTCCTTATTCTCATTCGTGGCTACGTTGGTGAGCTGGACCTTCGCGTCGGGAACGACGGCGCCACCGGGATCGGTAACGGTTCCCAAAACGAGGCCCGTGTTGGCCGTTTGGGCCCAAGCTGGAACGGCGGAAAGAAACGCGGCCAGCAGGACAAACGGGATCGCAATGCTCTTGAAGATTTTCATGATGCCTCCAGCCACTAGACGAGTTGGCGGAGCGGGATCATGCTCTAACAGGCCTGCGCCCTGAGGGCGCAAGACCTGCGTGACGCAAACGCAACGAGAGACTCCCGCGGCACAAGCGGAACAAATCCGCCTGAAACACACACCTGGATCGGACACATGGAGGGACTTGCAGCCGCGGAGAGACCGTGCTTTTGTTTCACTCGCAGACCCACTCGTGCAAACTGTGCGTGTGCAATACACCGGGAAACGGATGGCTGTCAACTTAATTTTTTCGCGTTTGAAAGGATGGAAACGTTTGTTGGCCCGGCGAAAGCGGCGGGGAAGCGTTTGCAGATTAGGTCAAGCCGCAAACCTAACTCGCGATGAGACTTGCAGGGTAATCTCCACGAAACGAGAAGCAGGCTAGTGAAACAAACATTTCATAAGAAACTTCAGCGGCTTGTTGAAGAGTACTATCGATGGTTGTCCCGAGCGAAATGGGGGGACCTGTTTTTCGGAAACCCCAGGGAAAAAGCAGATTCCTCGTCGCCTCACTCCTCGGAATGACATCGCCGGAGCTGTTCAAAAAGATCTTAGAAGCTATTGCACAACCCAGTTTCGGCTCAATAGAATCAACAACTTAGCTGGGTTATGCGATACGCTCTAGACAAAACGGGGTGGCGAACGTTCCTGCCACGCTCTTGCTTCCACAAAACTTACTTGCCCACAACGACGATGACGAACGAATCCGGCTTCATCTTGCCGCGGCGTTCTCCGG
>QHYL01000096.1 GCA_003224105.1 Acidobacteriota bacterium
GCCCATCTTGATGCCGAGTACTGCAAGCACGCTCCCGAAACACAACCGGGAGAATACGTCTGCATTGCCGTCAGTGACACCGGCTATGGCATGAGTGCGGACGTGCTCTCCCGCATCTTCGAGCCTTTCTTCACTACCAAAGAAACGGGCAAAGGCACGGGCCTCGGGTTGGCCACGGTCTACGGCATCGTCAAGCAGAGCGGCGGCAACGTTACCGTCTACAGCGAAGTGGGCCACGGCACAACCTTTAAAGTGTACCTGCCTCTTTCCGAAGAAGAGGCCGCGAAACCGGAGCCGCCCCTGGTCGAAAAACTCTTTAGTTCGCGCCCACCGCCGCCTGAATTTCCGACTCGTCAATGTCGAAGTTGGCGTACACGTGTTGCACGTCGTCGTGTTCTTCCAGCGCCTCCACCAGCCGCACCATCTGCACGGCCTGCGGCCCGGTCAGCTTAATGTAATTCTGCGGCACCATTGCAATTTCCGCAGAAGCCGGCGTGATCCCTGCTTTTGTCAGCGCGTCTTTCACTTTTTCCAGCGCTTCCGTCGGCGTAACGATGTACCAGGAGGAGCCATCATCTTTCAAATCTTCCGCGCCCGCATCCAGCACCAAGTCCAGCAACTTGTCTTCGCTGGCCGCTTCCTTGGGAACGGAAATCTCGCCTTTGCGGTGGAACATCCATCCAACGGCGCCCGCTTCCGCCAGGTTCCCGCCGTTCTTGCTCATCAAATGGCGGAACTCGCCCACCACGCGGTTGCGATTCGTGGTCACCGCCTGAATCAGCATGCCCACACCGCCCGGCCCATATCCCTCGAAGGTCACTTCTTCGTACTGCTCGCCTTCGAGCTGCCCCGTGCCGCGCAGAATGGCGCGCTCGATGTTGTCGTTCGGCATGTTCTCGTTCTTCGCCGCGAGAATAGCCGTGCGCAAGCGCGGATTGGAGTTGGGATCGCCTCCGCCGATGCGCGACGCAATCGAGATTTCTCGAATGATTCTCGTAAACGCGCGGCCGCGCTTCGCGTCAGTCGCCGCTTTCTTATGCTTAATGGTGGCCCATTTTGAATGCCCGGACATAACAAATCCTCGTTTTTCGCTTGACCCGGCCTGGCCTGGGTCATCGATGGATGTAATTTCGCGCCGCAATGGCGTCGCACAAAGCCGCCCATTCACGGTCGCGCAAAGGGAACGACACCAATGCGGAATCTTTCGGTGAACCGCAAACCCCTGCGGAACTGCCCCAGTCTAGCATACCCGCTTGCCTTGCGAAACGGGTTATACTCTCTCCCCGAGGTTTCCCTTTGAACTCTTCAGGTTTCCTTGCGGCCCTTGTGGACATTGCCCCCCGCGAAAAAATCGCGCAATTGCCCCATGCCTGATCGACGCTACCGGGTCCTGGTTCTCGCAACGCACGTCGTTCAGTATGCTTCTCCTCTCTTTCGCGCGCTCGCCAACGACCCTCGCCTCGAAATCCTCGTCGCCTACTGCAGCCTTCAGGGAGCCGAACCCGGCTTCGACCCGGAATTCGGTGTCGAGATTCAGTGGGACGTGCCTCTTCTAGACGGTTACAAATGGGTGCATGTGCCGAACCGGTCTCTCCGTCCGCGCCTCGCGCATTTCTGGGGCCTCTGGAATCCAGGTTTGTGGAAGCTGGTCCGGGGAGGTGGTTTTGATGCGGTGGTCATTTATACGGGCTACATGTGCGCAAGTTTTTGGCTGACTGTCCTTGCGGCCAAAAGCGCGGGTGTTTCCGTTTTGATTTCCACCGATTCCACAACCTTTCACTCTCGCGAGCCGAAACCTTGGAAGGCGTGGGTCAAGCCGTTTATCTTGCATCGCGTCTACTCTTTTGTGGACTTCATTATGGCAGCGTCCAACGCGGCAAAAGATCTCGCCGTTCGGCTTGGAGTTCCTGAAAATCGCGTTCGAGTTATCCATTGCGGTGTGGACAAGGAAGCGTGGCTGGCGTCTAATGCAAAATCCACCCGCTCTGCCGTCCGCGCTGGGTGGAGCGTTCCCGAGGATGCGTCCGTCATCTTGTTTTGCGGAAAGCTGCAGCCCTGGAAGAGGGCCTTCGATTTGCTGGAAGCTTTCGCCAAGGCTAATCTCTCAGGGGTTTACCTTGTCTTCGCTGGGGATGGCCCTCAGCACGCCGAAATGAAGGCCCGCGTCCACGCGCTGGGTATTTCCGATCGCGTGCGGCTCCTGGGTTTCGTTAACTTCTCGCAGCTTCCCGGCTTTTACCGGGCCGCAGACCTTTTCGTTCTCACCTCGGGCTACGATGCCTGCCCCTTGGTCGTCCCCGAAGCCATGTTCTGCGGCCTGCCAGTCATTTTGAGCGATGCCGTTCTTGGCCGCCTGGAAATGGTGGACGTCGGCAAAAGCGGTTATCTCTACCCTTGCGGGGACATCCATGCGCTGGCAGGAATCTTGAAAAGCGTTCTTGCCGAACCGCAAAGGTTGCAACAACTGAAAGAGGGTGTGGGCCGCCAGATGGAATCCTGGACCAAGGAAGAGTTTCTCGACTGCTGGGTCGGGGCGGTCGACGAGGCTGTGCGGCTCAAGCGAAATAGCAAGGAATCGAAGTGAAGCTGCTCCTCTATTCTCACTTCTTTGCGCCCAGTGTCGGTGGAGTCGAAACGGTAGTTCTCTCTTTGGCCCGAGGGCTTTCTGAACGCCGCGATGCCCGGGGTCTCGCAGAATTCGAAGTTACGCTGGTAACGCAAACTCCGGCTGGCAATTACGATGACAGCTCGCTTCCTTTTCGCGTGGTCCGCCGGCCCGGCTATGTTCAACTCTGGCGGCTCATCCGCTCATGCGACGTCGCCCACGTCGCTGGTCCCGCGCTCGCCGCCGTTTTTCTGGCGCGCCTGGCCCGCAAGCCATACCTCATCGAACACCACGGTTACCAGGCCATTTGCCCCAACGGCTTGTTGTTTCATCACCCGGCGAACAGCGTATGCCCCGGCCATTTCCAGGCCGGCAATTATCTGGAGTGCATGAACTGCAACACAAAAATTGAAGGCCACCTCGGTGCGCTCCGGCTTCTCGCTTCCACGTTTCTGCGCCGGGCAGGCTCCTGCTGCGCGCCTGCGAACATCGCGCCCAGCCATCACGTCGCTGCGCGCCTGGATCTTCCCCGGACCGCGGTCATCTTTCATGGCGTGGCCGATCCTTTTGCCGCGGCGAAGGGGAAAAAGGAAACGCCGGCCCTCGAAAATAGCAATTTTGCCTATGTGGGGCGGTTGGTCGCCGAAAAAGGCGTCTCCGTCCTTTTGGAGGCTGTTCGGCTGCTTCGCGCGGAGGGCCGCGCTGTAAAGGTTCTGATCATCGGAGACGGTCCCGAGCGCGTGCGCTTGGAAAAGCGAATCGCCGCCTCGCACCTGGAGCCCTGCATTCGCATCACGGGCTTCCTCTCGGGCGAAGCTCTCGAGCACGAACTCCGCAAAGTCTCCACCATCGTGATCCCTACCATCATGGAAGAGACTGCGGGCCTCGCCGCTCTCGAACAAATGGCGCGCGGGCGTCTGGTGATTGCCTCGGCGGTTGGAGGCCTTAAAGAAATCGTCGAGGGGGCTGGACTCGTTTTTCCTCCCGGCGATTCCTTGGCGCTAGCGGATACAATGAGAAGAGTCCTGGACGAACCCGGTCTCGCATCTTCCTTAGCTGCTCTAGGCCGTCAACGTGTGCTCCAAAAGCTCTTTTTTGAAACCATGATCGACGCGCACGCGGCTCTTTACCGAGAGCTTTACGCGCGACCCCTTAAAAAAGCACCAAATCGTAAGTCCTAATTTTAAAATTAGCTTTTCCCGGACGTGCTCACCACTCGTCGTTCGCAGCCTCTCCAACGCTTACTCTGGAAACGGCTTCGCGTCGAGGCCGGGCACGAGTTTCAGCGCGTTCTTGTAATACACCTTTTTCAACACTTCGTCGGGAACCTGAAAGCCGTAAATCCGCCAGAAGGCGTGCCTCGGGCGGTAGTACTCGAAATACTCGTCACGCGTCTCGAGCGCCCGGAAATACCATTTGTATTCATTCACATCGTAAATGTCTTTGCCCATCAGCACGCGGTCCTGATACTTCACCAGGAAGTCGTGCGCGGAATAGGGTTGGCGGCCGAGTTCAGCGAGCACCGCGGCGATGTCCACGTACATATTCGGAAGCGCATCGAGCGTCTTGCCGAGGCGTTCAAGATTGTTGCCGTGAAAAGCGAGGTGCGCGGCGATGAAATTTGTTTTCGGATGCTTGGCGAACAAATGATTGCGTTCCGCGATCAGCGTTTCAAACGGCGGATATTTTCCCGGTGGCCGCGCTCGCTGTGGAAACTGCTTCAATTCGAGCCAGCGCTCGTTCTGATAGTCCCAGGGATCGAAAAACGGCGAAGGCTCCGCAATATGAATCAGCACGGGGAGGCCCAATTCGGCGCATTTGTCCCAGACGAGATCAAATTCGGGATCGTCCACGTGCACGCGTTCGCCATTGGCGTATTTCAGGTCCATGCCGAAATTCTTGAAGATTTTCAGACCTTGCGCACCGTTCTTGACGTCCTGCTCAAAACGCGCCGCAGCGCGCTTGCCGTAGCCGGGGGTGTTGATGTCGTCGTAGCTCAGGTTCGCGAACACCACGAAGCGGTCCGGATGGCGGCCTTTCATCGTCGCTACAGTTTGCCGCAACTGCTCGCCGGTACCGCCGCTCAGGTTCACCATCACGCGAAGATTGATGGTGTCCATCTCGCGGACGAGGCGGTCCACTTCTTCGGCGGTGGGGTTCCAGTGATGGCTGTGAATATCAATGAACGGAAACTTCGCGCGCTCGATCTTGTGTTCTTTCGTGACCAGCGTCGATTTGGGCTGATACTCCTCGATGGTCGGCGTTTGAGAATATTTCTTTTGGTCCTGCTGCGGCCCTCCCGCGCGCGTGTGCGCCAGCAAAAAGCTGAAAACCGCAGCAGGAAGGGCGAGAGCAAAGAGGATTGTGCGGATTCTCATGAA
>QHYL01000097.1 GCA_003224105.1 Acidobacteriota bacterium
AGCCATCGATGAAACCAACCGCCGCCGCGCCAAGCAGATCGACTACAACGAGGAAAACAACATCACGCCGATGTCCATCATAAAGTCTGTGGACATGGAGCTCGCCCGCATCGTTGAAGCCGACTATGTCTCCGTCCCCTTGGACGACAAGACTCTCGACGCCGCGGCTGCCGGCGTCAAAAACGAACAACAACTTGCTGAATTGCTCCAGCAGCTCGAAAAGCAAATGCGCGAAGCCGCCAAGAAATTCGAATTCGAACGCGCCGCCCAATTGCGCGACCGCATCCGCTCCCTGAAACAACGAGATCTCTCCGGTCTCTTCTCCAAGGAGTCCGAGCCGGTTCCTGCAGAACCCGCCGCTCAGACCACGCCCCGCTTCAACTCCTCCAGCGGGTAAAAAGTGTCCCGCCACACGATCCCGCCCTGCCACAGCGTCACCATTGTCGATCTCAGCAACATGTAAAAGAACAGCGCCGCGCCCAAGGGATGTGTCAGGGCGTAAAGCGGCGAGACGCGCATGACCCAAGCCACGCCCACGTGAAAACTCAGCGCAATTATTACAGCAATCGTGCTGAGCGCCCGAATCCATCCATGGCCAAACACAACACCGGCAAAGGGCAGGATGTTCATCAGCACTAATCCCGCCAACATCACCGTCACGCGCCCCAGGTCGTACCCTGCTCCCGCAAAGAAATTCTTCGTCACGCCGCGGACCAGGTTGCCCACTCCTGCGTGCCAGCGCAGCGCCACGAAGTCCTGGGCCACGCCGCAATCGGAACGAAACCCCGCTTGTTTCACAATTTTCCCCAGTTTCATGTCCTCGACCACTTCCATGGCCAGCCGCTTGTGCGTTCCGCTCGCTTCGTAAGCAGAGCGCCGCACCAGTTGGAACGCTCCCACACCCACGTACGGCGAAGATCTCGGATTGCTCACTTGGGCCGGATTCGTTCCCAAATGAAAGCCCACGCCAAAAAAGGTAATCAGAACTTTCTCCCAGAATCCGACCATATCCAGATCGCCTAAAAGCGAGAGGTGGTCCAGCTTGCGCCCTTTCACGAGCGAAACAGCCCGGCGCAGCACATCGGGTTTGAAGCGCACATCCGCGTCTGTGAACAATAGCCATTCCCCTGACGACGCTTCGTACGCCTTTTGCAGCCCATGCGGCTTGCCCAGCCAGCCCTCAGGCAGTCGGTCCACGTGCACAACGCGCAGCCGGGTATGTGTGTTTGCAAACTCATCCAGGATTCGTCCCGTCGCGTCCTTCGACCGATCATCGACGGCAACGATTTCCAATCCCGGATAATCGATTTCCATCAACGTCGCAAGAGCGGCGGGCAGCTTCTCTTCCTCATCGCGCGCCGCAAAAAGAATGGAGATTCGGGGACACTCCGCATCCGGCGCAGGCGGAAAATCTCTTACCCAAGGCAGTTGTATCGCTCCGTAAGCAACCCGGAGCCCGTAGCCCACCCAAAATAACGCCACAAGTCCGAAGAGAGCGAGTTCTATGCTGTGCAGGGTTTTACCTCAGGCGTGCAACTAGGGAAAATTTGTATGAGTCAGGCACAATCTTGAATCGATTCACGGGTTATACCACATTGGTCTCACCGGTATCCTCAGGTTATGCTAACACGATATGGAAAAGACCCTGGCCATCATCGGCGGGGGCCGCGTCGGGCGTGCGCTGGGTCGCCGCTTACGGGAATTGGATTGGAAGATTGGAGTAGTCGTTACGCGAAGCGAGGCTTCCTCGCGGCGCGCGGTTCGGTTTATCGGCGCAGGGAAACCGCATGGCGGCCTGACGCGTCATGTTCTTGTGTCACTGGTCATCCTGATTGCGACTCCGGATGATGTCATTTCCGATATCGCGCGTGAACTCGCCCGCATTGGGGCAGAAGAGTTGCGCGGAAGAGTCGTTCTGCATACCAGCGGAGCGCAGGACTCGCGGGCGCTTGCACCCTTGAAAGAGTGCGGAGCAGCGGTTGGCAGCATGCATCCTCTGCAGACTTTCAGCGGAGTTGGCGTGCCGCCCTTGGAAGGAAAGGTATTCGCTGTGGAAGGAGATGTCGTCGCAATGCGCGCCGCCAGGCAAGTTGTGCGAGCGCTCGGAGGATCGCCGGTCCACATCCGGGGAGGAAAAAAAATCCTGTATCACGCCGCAGCCGCTCTGGCTGCCGGCCACGTTCTTGCCTTGGTGGAAGCGGCCACTCAGTTGCTCGTCTCGGTCGGCATGAAGCGCACTGAGGCAACACGTGCTCTTCTCCCCTTGACCCGGCAGGTCCTGGACAATTTTGAACGTATTGGCCCTCGTGCGGCATGGACAGGACCCCTGGCGAGAGGAGACTATAAGATTGTAGAGTCGCATCTGCGCGCCCTGCATGATTCGCGCGAAGAAGTTGCGCTTGCCTACGAAGCTCTAAACCGCCTCGCCGCTCGCGTGCTCGCCCAGGACACTGCCGGAACGGCGGCGGAGCTGGAAAGGATTTCTTCTGCATTGAAACCGAAAGTGAAAGCACGAGGGGGAAACGGGTGAACCGACTGCAAATTGCCATAGAACACAAGAGACTAGCCAACGGCCTGCACGTGGTCGTTGCGCCGGACTCGACAGCGCCGGTCGTGACCGTGGGCGTGTATTACAAAATTGGGTTCCGTCTCGAGCCGAAAGGGCGCAGCGGCTTTGCTCATCTTTTCGAACACATGATGTTCCAGGGTTCCGCGAATGCTCCAAAAATGCAGCACATCAAATTGATCAACTCCAGTGGCGGCGTTCTGAACGGCTCAACCAGCTACGATGTCACGAATTATTACGAATCCGTTCCATCCAATGCCCTCGAGCGCGTGCTTTGGCTCGAGGCCGACCGCATGCGCGCCCTGAAAGTCGACGACGAAAACCTGAAAAATCAGCGCGACGTCGTCAAAGAAGAAGTCCGCGTCAACGTCATGAACGAGCCCTATGGCGGATTTCCCTGGCTCGACATGCCTCCCGTTGCGTTCCGTAATTGGGCCAACGCCCACAATTTCTATGGCGACTTCGCCGACCTCGATGCCGCCCACCTCGGTGATGTTCAAGCCTTTTTCAAAACGTATTACGTGCCGAATAACGCCGTGCTCCTTCTCCTTGGCGATGTCCGACCCGGTGAAGGCATGGCGTTCGCCGAAAAACATTTCAGCAGCATCCCCGCCGGACCCGCGCCAGCATTTGCGGATCCCAGCGAGCCCGAGCAAAACGAGGAGCGGCGCGGAAACGTCCGGGAACAATTTGGCACGCTTCCCGCCATCGCTGTCGGCTACTTGATGCCCAAACGCCGTACGCCTGATTGGTGCGCCATGGCGCTTCTTGATCAGGCGCTGCACGGCGGCAGAGCCGGCAGAATTCATCGCGAACTGGTCCTCGAGAAACAAATTGCCGTGGAAGTCGAAGGCGGCGTCGATGACCTGTTCGGTTACAACGGGCCGACGCAAATGACCACGAAAATTCTGCACAAGCCGGAACTTTCCAGCGAAGCGGCGCTCACTGCGTTTGATGCCGTGATTTGCGAAACCCAGGAGAACGGAATCACCGCCGGCGAATTGGAGCAGCTCAAGGTGAAATGGCGTTCCGATTATTACGCGACCTTGGAAAGCGGGCGTGGCGGCTACATGCCGAAGTACGGCTTGATGCATTTGCTTGCCTGTTTCACGCTCTTCGACAACGAGCCGCAGCTTGTGAACACTATCCTCGACGGATTCACTGCCGTTACCCCCGAAAAAGTTCATGAAGTGGCGAGAAAGTATCTGCGCAACGAAAAGCGCGCCATTGTCTTTCGCACTCCCGCCAGGAACGGTCTCCCCGCTGGTGCGGGTGTTCAGGAGGCCGCGTAATGAGTTCCCGCGCAGTTGAAGTGGCAAAAGGCGTTCCCCCGCTCGCTCCGGAGCGCGAGGTCATTTGGCCGAAGCCCACAAGGGAAAAGCTGGCGAACGGTTTACAAGTGATTCTCGCGGAGTCCCACTCCATTCCCAAGTTTCACGGCCAGTTGATCTTCCTCTCCGGCAATGCCGCGGCCGCGGACCGCGCACCCGGGCTCGCGGAAATGACGGCAACGGTTGTGCGGACCGGCACGCAGAGGCGCGCCAGCCGCCAGTTGGAAGAAGACTTGCGGAGCATCGGCGCTGATCTTTCCACGGAAGCTGGTTCGGACATCAGCGCCATTACATTCACCGGCTTGTCCGAATTTGCCGAACCGCTGCTCGACCTGGTTCACGAATTGGCGCGCGAAGCCTCTTTTCCCGAAGGAGAGTTTGAACGCGAACGCCGGCAAAAACTCGAAGAAGTCAAACTGAATCGCACGCAACCCAGCTCCCTGGCCGGCGAGCGCCTGCGCAAAGTCTTGTTTGGGGCTCACCCTTACTCGCAGGTTTCACCTAGCGAAGGGCAAGTCGCGGCGTACAAGCGCGAGGATTTGCAATCCGTCTACCGCGAATTTTACACGCCGCAAAACGCGCTGCTCCTGCTGGTTGGCGATTTCGAGCCGCAAGAAATGTTGAAGGACATCAAAAAAGTGTTCGGCTCCTGGAGCGGAAATAAGCCGCCTGCAAAAACATATGCCGAGCCCGCAAATCCCCGCGGCCGCCGCGTCTATCTTGTGCACATGCCCGGCGCGGTTCAGACGCAAATTCTGGCAGGATGCCACGCTATCACGCGAAAGCATCCGGACTGGATCAAGCTCGGCTTGACCAACACTTTGTACGGCGGCGCTTTCAATTCGCGATTGGTGATGAACATTCGCGAAGACAAGGGCTACACCTACAGCCCGCGTAGTTCGGTGAACGCCTTGCGCCAGCGCGGGTATTTTTCCGTTTCCGCGGCGGTGCGCAACGAAGTGGTCGCCGCGTCGCTCACCGAGATGCTCTACGAACTGGACAAGCTGCGCGCGCTTCCCGTGCCGGAATCGGAATTAGCCGACGCGCAAAATTATCTGAGCGG
>QHYL01000267.1 GCA_003224105.1 Acidobacteriota bacterium
AGAACAACCCCCGTCGCAACCAACCGAAGAAGCAAAGTGCGCCAACGACCGGAATTTTCGGCAGGTTTCATGCGATGCGCCTTGATGCAAGTGTCATTTGAGGATTATCGTGAAACTTCTCCACGCTTTATCTCCAAGGCCAGTTCGCGCGCTTTTCGCAGATCGAGCTTCCCCGTGCCCAGATAGGGTAGCTTTTCGATGCGCAAGAACTGATCCGGCCGCGGCCGCCAAAGAGCAGGCAAGTCACTCTTCGCCAGTTTTTGCAGACACTCTTCCAATCGCTCATCGTTCAAAGTATGCAGAACGATGAGGCGCTCGCCTTTTTTCTCGTCGGGCACCGCAGTGACCACGAAGGTTTGTTCGGTAGCACCCGCGAGTTCCTGCAGCAAATCCTCCACCTTGATATGCGGCACCATCTCGCCGCCGATTTTGCTGAAGCGGCTCAGGCGGTCGGTGATGCGCAGAAAGCCTTCCTCGTCCATGCGCGCGATGTCGCCCGTGTTGTACCAGCCATCACGAAGAACGTCCGCTGTTTTTTCGGGTTTGTTGAGATAACCACGCATGATATTCGGACCACGTACCAGCAGCAAGCCGGGCTCGTTTGGAGCGACGGGTTCCAATGTGTCCGGATCCACAATCTTCACGGCGATTCCCGGCAAGGGATGGCCGATGCTTCCTCGCTTTGCGCCCACTTGCCGGAAAGAGGCGGCGCGAAAATCGGTGGTGTTCACGGTGACTGCGGGCGAACATTCCGTGCAGCCGTAGCCTTCATGAGGGCGGATGCCGAAGTGTTCTTCGAAGGCTTGCGAAATGCGATCCGGCAATTTCTCCGCGCCAGCCATTACGAAACGCAGGCTGCCGAAATCTTCCGGCGCGCACCGGCGCGTGTAAGCGTTCAGGAAAGTTGGAGTGGCCAGAAGCATGGTAACCGAGTATTTGCTGACCAGCGCGCCGATCACGCGCGAATCGAGCGGGTTAGGATGGAACACCACGCCGATGCCCGTGGCAGCGGGCAGGCAAAGCGTGCCGGTAAAGCCAAACGAATGGAAAAACGGGAGGATTCCGAGGATGCGGTCGTTTCCGTGCAACATGAAAACCTGATTGAGCTGCTCGACATTGGATGCAATGTTGTAGTGCGTCAGTACTACGCCTTTGGGATCGCCCGTGGAGCCGCTGGAAAAAATAATCGTGGCAATGTCGTCCAGCGTGGCGCGGCGCTCGCTTCCTGCAAATTTTGTCAGCGCTCGCGCAGGAAGGAAGCAAGCCGCGAGCATGGCCGCCAGTTTTTCACCGAAACCGGGATCCTTGGCCACGTCCTCGATGAAAAGCACTTCGCCCGGCGGCTGCACCTTCACTTTTTCCAGAAAGACGCGCGCCGTCACGACGGTTTTCAAATTGCACTGTTGAGCGCAGGACGCCAGCGTCTCATTCGAAACGGTGTAGTTCAGGTTCACCGGCACTTTGCCCGTTAGCATAGCCGCAAAATTCACCAGCGCGCCGGGCACCGACGGCGGGAGCAGCACGCCGACCATTTCCTGCTCGTGCCAATGTTTGCGCAGCCGCCTGGCAAGGACCAAAGCGCCCACCAGCGCGGAGAAGTAATTCAGCCTGGGCCTTTGTCCATCGGCCATGGCAAAACGGAAAGGATGCCTTCGCGCGGTGTATGCGAAGGATTCCGCCAAGATGTGCATGCGCTTCTTGCGGCGCTCGAACGCTTCCGCGCCAAGGTCTTGCACGACACGGCGCACTTCCTGCGAAGTGGAAGTGGACGGCATCGGCTTTCCAAAAGTTACGCGCACCGGGTACGGAATGCGACGCGGAAACTTCCAGAGAAAGCGCCCACCCGCGAAACTGAAGATTGAGCCCCACACGCCGTCGAGGTTTACCGGAATAATGGGCACGTCCACGCCCTTGATGATGCGTTCCATGCCGCGGCGAAAAGGCATCATCTGGCCGATGCGCGTCATCTGGCCTTCCGGGAAGATGCACACTACCTCGCCGTTTTTCAGCGCCTCCGTGGCTTGCCGTAAAGAATGAATCATTTCGCGCGGGCCTTGGTCGGACGCGATGGGAATCACGCCGAGAATTTTTGCAAAAGGCTTGACGAGAGGATGTTCATAGGAGCCGCGGAACATCAAGAAACGGATGGGCCTATCAATCGAGGCGACCAAGAACGCGGCATCCGCCATCGAAACGTGATTGGGCGTCAACAGCGCGCCGCCTCGTGCGGGCACATTGTCGCGCCCAACAACATCCAAGCGGTACAACGTGTGCGTCGCGATCCACAGAAGCAACCGCAGCAGCGAATCCGGGAGCAACCACAAAACGTAGGCAGTCGCCGCCAGCGACATCATCGCAGTCCAAGTAAAGAATGAGGCCAGGCTCGTATGCAAATAATGGGTAAACCCCGAATAAATAGCCGAAGCGCCAATCACACCAACAAACGACAACCAATTAGCAAAAGCGATAACGCTTCCTTTGTTGCTTTCCTCCGGACGGTGCTGGATGAGGGCGTTGATTGGAACGACGAAGAATCCCCCGGCAAAACCAAGAGCGGCCAGGAGAATCAAAACCTGCGCGAAGCTCAATCCATGGAAGGAAATTGCCAGAGCAAACGCGGACATCCCCACGGCGCCAAGAGGAATGAGGCCGTATTCGATTTTTCCCGCCGACAGCAAGCCTGCTGCGTAGCTCCCCACGCCGATGCCGATGGCCAGCGCCGCCTGGAGATAGCCGCCGTGCGTTTCGTCAAGGTGCAGGACTTCTCTTCCGTAAAACACAATCACGAACTGCAGCAAGGCTCCCAGAAACCAGAAATAAGTATTGCCAACGATGGCCAAATGCAATACGCGATCGGGGCGCACGAGCTGAAACTGTTTCTTCAGGTCGCCAAAAACATTGAAGCGGAATTTCTTCGACGGGTCCGCGGCAGGCACTTTGGAAATTGCAAAGCTGGTGGCTAAACCAAGCAGCGAGCAAACGCCAAAAATTAAGCCGGCCACCGCCTCACGGGCGTGAAATCGCTGGGCCAGCAACGGGCCGATCACCGCTCCGGAAATAATCGCAACAAACGTCATCAACTCGAGGATGCCGTTGCCCCAGGATAGTAATTCGGGGGCAAGCAATTCAGGTAGCAAGCCGTATTTTGCAGGACCGAAGAACGCGGCCTGCGTGCTGGCCAGGAAAATGACGCCAAACGCCATGCGCGTGTTGCCTTTTGAAAAGGCATAGACGGCGAAGAGCATGGCGAATATCTCGAAGATTTTAGTGGCGATGGTGACGCTGCGTTTGCTAAAGCGGTCGGCCAGGTAACCGCCGGCCATGGAAAACACGAGGAAGGGCAAAGCAAAGAGAATCCCAATGAAGAAAACGAGCTCGTCTGTTTCCGAGGGACTTGGATTAGTCCCCAGAATCATGAAGATCACGAAAAACTTCAGCCCGTTGTCATTGAACGCGCCCTGGAATTGTGTGACGATCAGGCTCCAAAAGCCCAGCCGCCACTTCTTTTCGGGCTGATTCAGAGACGGAGATTCGGAACTTGGCATTCGCGCGTACGCATCCACTGGATGGAGAGCCACAGAGATAGAACGATTCTACCAGCGGTTCTTGCAGCCAGGACACCCAGGTGCGGATTCTGTGCCGAAAACGCGACGCCAAGGATACATTAACGGTAGTCAGGACTGAGTATTCTAAATTAGAATAGTCAGTCCTGACTAACCGCTCAGGCCCGTGAGTTATGGGTTTGAAATCTGGAAGGACAAGCTGTTTTCCCGCTTTTGCTGCCACGACTTGGACCACGCTTCGTGCACCGGGCTTTCCGCGTAATCGGCAGCGGCTTCCGCGCTTGCAAACTCGATGGCGTAAACGCCGCTGAAATCACTCGCCTGGTTGCGCTCCGTTTTCAGCCAAATATTCTTGATGCCGGGGATTTTCCCCGCCATGTCCTTGATGCCACCGATGGCTTTCTCCCGGTCGTAATTCGAAACATCGTCCCGGAACTTATACACAACCACATGCAGGACCGTTTTGGGCTGGCCGAAGCGGTTCTGCGCCGCGGCGCTTCGCGCATGCAAGGTGCCTGCGGCAACGCCCGAAATGAACAACGCGGCTCCCAGGGCGACTTGGGCGATCTGCTTTTGAGCTGCGTTCATTGTTTCCTCCCTATTTTTCGTGCCAGCACGGCTTCGACAGTTTATTCACGGGTCCATGGGCTAAGCAAATCACGCTGCTAAAGGTTTGACGCATGAGCCACGCCGCCGTTAC
>QHYL01000307.1 GCA_003224105.1 Acidobacteriota bacterium
GCAGTGCATTTTCCAGAGATTCATTCTCCTGGATGATGACTTCTGCCACTTTGTAAATTCACCCCCAATCCGGTTCGGATTGGAAAATTGCGGAGCCTCTTTTTTCGGTTATGCTTCTGTGGGTCTTCGGGCACCGCCCCCGTTTCTTATTATCGCATGAATTTGGTCGCTTTGCAGCCGTACCTTGAAAAGTCGCTGGCATCTTCTAAATCAATTCGCTCGCTCCCGTCAAGGAATCTTTGCAGAATTCAAGCAGTTTTATAGGTACTGAGCCCCTCTAATAACCATCCTATAATCATAGTAACGGAAATATTACAATTCGCTGGCCGCCGTTGCCTCCGGCCCAGCGCCCGGCAACTGGCTCCCTTCGCGCCTCTTTTTCTACTCCCCTGCTTGCCCAATGGTTCATTTCTATTGTTAGAATGAGCCGCTTCTACATTACGTCCCGGGAGCCGGCCCATGTCCGACACGTCCATGAAGGATGCCATCGCGGTACTTCTTGCCGGAGGCCAGGGGGAACGCCTTTGGCCGCTCACGCGCGACCGCGCCAAGCCCGCCGTGCCCTTCGGCGCGCTTTACCGCATCATTGACATCACGCTCTCCAACTGCATCAACTCCGATCTCCGCCGCGTTTTCATCCTTACGCAATACAAAGCGCTTAGCTTGAACCGCCATGTTCGCGCGGGTTGGTCGCCGCTCGCCGGCCTCGGCGAATACATCGAAGTGATTCCGCCGCAGATGCGCGTTTCGCAATCGTGGTATCAAGGAACCGCCGACGCCGTCTATCAGAACATTTATTCCATCGGCAGTGAGCGCTCCAAGTTCGTTTTTATTCTTTCCGGCGATCACATCTACAAGATGAACTACGCCAAGATGCTCCAGCAGCACACCGATTCCGGCGCTGACGTCACCGTAGCAACCATTCAGATTCCCGTCGCGCAAGCCGTGCGCCAGTTTGGCGTCATCGAAGTGGACAAAGAATGGCGCATCGCCGGTTTTGAGGAGAAGCCCGCAACTCCCAAGGAATCGCCGCACCATCCCGGCCACTGCAACGCCTCCATGGGCATCTACATCTTCAATACGCAACTGATGATTCCGATGCTTCTTGCGGATTCCGAGGATCCCAAGTCCAGCCACGACTTCGGCAAAGATATTCTGCCGCGCATCATCTGCAAGCACCGCGTGTTCGCGTACAACTTCGTGGATGAAAACGCCAAGGACGCGCTCTACTGGCGCGACGTGGGCACGCTGGACGCCTACTACGAAGCCAATATGGACTTGGTCAGCGTCTCCCCGGTTTTCAATTTGTATGACAAAGCGTGGCCGCTGCGCACTTGGCAGCATCAGTATCCGCCGGCAAAATTTGTGTTCGCGGATCCTGAGCGCATGGGCGTGGCGCTCGATTCCATCGTCGCCGGCGGCTCGGTGATTTCCGGCGGCCGCGTGCAGAAATCAGTGATTGGCAACGACGTTCGCGTCAACAGCTACTGCGAAGTGGCGGACTCCATCATCTACAATCACGTGAACATCGGGCGGCATTCGCGGATTCGGCGGGCCATCATTGACCGTCACGTCAGTCTTCCCGAACGCACGGAAATCGGCTACGACACGGAAGCCGACCGCCAACGCTACCACGTTACGGATTCCGGCATCGTCATTGTTGTCCGCCAGGAATCACTCATCGAAGAACCCGAGTCGGCTTAACCTTTCCAGACGTATTTGCCGCAGGGGCACGGAATGGTGTCGGTGGGATTTTTCTTCGCCATCGGCTGCTTACAAACGGGACAATTCTTCTGCCACATCCTGAAAATCCTGAATCAATGCGCCACTCCGGTAGCTGAGGGGGGCAGGTTCAGTTCGGCGACCATCGCGCACAATTCTTCGCGTTCTTGCAGCGCCACAAGAACTGCAATCGCGTTTCCGTAAGCGGCGATCGCTCCGGTAAGGCGGTGAAAGTCGGAGGAGCCTCTGGCGGCCATCTTTCTCTGGATGTGCGCGTCGGCGGAAAGTTCCAGGACTCCTTCTATCGCCAGATTCGCAAGACCTGAGCTCGCTTTCATAACCGGCAGGCCTCCTTCTCCCTCGTTATATAAGGTACGAGAAGCGCGTCCGTTTTGTATAAAGAGAACCCCTGCATTTAACGGCTAGCGATAACCCATTCCAGCCGCAGGGGTTCACCCGCCTTTCCCTGGCCTAATACGGCGCCAAGGCCCAACATGCCGTGTTGAAGCACGGTGCTACATAAAAACCTTCATTACAAAAAGCGGCTCCGTCCGGCCATTCAACGCACGGCATTGCCCGAGGCCTTACCGGGAGTGCGAGCGCAGCAT
Source organism: Acidobacteriota bacterium (assembly GCA_003224105.1). Classification (GTDB taxonomy): domain Bacteria; phylum Acidobacteriota; class Terriglobia; order Acidiferrales; family UBA7541; genus Acidiferrum. The sequence continues at coordinate 2,331 of QHYL01000307.1, forward strand.
GCTCAAGACCATGGCGATCTGGCCGGAATGATAAATCGTGTGCTGCACAATGCCGGGGAGCAGCGTTTCGTAAGGGTAGTCGCGCCCGGGAACCTGTTTGCCCAAATCCGCGGCGGGGAAATTCCGAATTCGCTCTTCGAGAAGGTCGCGGCTTTGGTTCCAGCGCGCTATGAGCTCGTTCCAGGGGATCGGCGGCTCCGCCCATTCCTTTTCCGCCTCCCACTTCGGCATGGGAGTGCCGTCCGAAGTGTTGCGGACCCTTTCATTCCAGAGCAGCAGATGCTGAAGCAACGCTGAAATGGAATGCGCGCCTGGAACGGGCGGCGTGACGGCCTCTTCGGGCGAGACTTTCGCAATCAGCTCGGTGAGCGTAGGTCCGTACCAGGCGCCTTGGAGCGTCACGGCGTGGTAAGCATCGGCAATCTGTTTTGTTTCGGTCATGTTGGCATATGTCTGCGTAGTCGCGCAGCCTCACCCCGGCGAGTTGAGTCTCTTGTCTCAGGTCTGGCCGGGAGAGTTTACCGCATCGTTCCGGCAAGCCGCTTTTGACCGAGGCACTGGCAGTCAGCTCACGGTCGCCAATGGCTCAAAGTGTCACGAATCCTCCCGGTTTGTTTTGGCTGACAGTCCTCTTCGTATGCTCACGGCGGTTGAGATTCTTTCCGGTGAGAGCCCGAACTTTCGACCAGACATCCTAATCGGGTGTCCTGAGAATGACACAGTTTATGCAGGGTACGTAATTTCCAACAGGATTCAGGCTAGAGAGCTTGGAGGCCGATTTCGCCGTCCTGCTTGGAGCCGGGTTTGCCGATCCAGACCACGCTGCAGCGGATAGCATTCAGTTCATCATCGCCGGGTATGACCTCGACGAGTTGCCCGCGCTTCAGCCGGAAACCGCCGCGGAGGCGGAAACCGCCCTCCGAACGGTCAACGATAAGGCAGGGAACCCGTTGCGGCTTCGAGCCTAGATTGACAACAACGCTGGCTCCCTTTCTCATAACAATGCGCTTGGACCGGCGGCCTTCGTGAGCAGGAGATATAGGCACGGTTTTGTCCTCGACGGCGATTTTCCACATTACATGATTATGGAACCAGAGCCATCAAGGGAAGCCATCAGGTGAATACCTGTGTTGTGCGTGCGGAGTAAACCAGCAAAAGAAGTCGACGGTTACCGTCACCCGTAGGACTAAAGATTTTCTTTACAAATTAGGCGCCGATCTTTCAGTCCGAGGGAGCTTGAGGAGGTAGGGCCAGAACAGAGGAAGCTGCCGGGCCGAGGCGCGGCGCGACATTAGAGCCCTCGCCGGGAAGCAAGGCCACGTCTGTGCGTCTGCTACAATCGTTGGTTTATATTTCGCCTAAGGAGACGCGCTGCGTTATGTCCGCCAAGATCACGAAAGTTCATGCCCGGCAGGTACTGGATTCGCGGGGAAATCCTACCGTGGAGGCCGATGTTTACATTGGAGCGGATGTGCGTGGGCGCGCGGCGGTTCCTTCGGGAGCGTCCACGGGAGAGCATGAGGCTCTGGAGCTGCGCGACGGGGACAAGTCCAAATACCTAGGCAAGGGCGTGTTGAAAGCGGTTGCCAATGTGAACGGGGAAATCGCCAAGGCGGTTGCGGGCCTGGATGCCGCGGACCAGCGAGCGCTGGACAAGAAAATGATTGAGCTCGATGGCACGCCGACGAAGTCGCGGCTGGGCGCCAACGCGATTCTGGCGGTTTCGATGGCGGCGGCGCGTGCGGCGGCGGCGGCGCAAGGCATTCCGCTCTACAAATACCTGGCGCTGTATTCTTCGGACACTTCGGCGAATCTGCTCCCATGCCCGATGATGAACATTCTGAATGGCGGCGCGCATGCTGACAGTTCCGTGGACTTTCAGGAATTCATGGTGATGCCCGTGGGCGCGCCGAGTTTTTCGGAAGGGTTGCGATGGGGCGTGGAGGTGTTTCACGCGCTGAAGACGGCGTTGAAGAAGCACGGCTATTCGACGGCGGTGGGCGACGAAGGCGGCTTCGCGCCGAGCTGCAAATCGAATGAAGAGGCGATTCAGATTGTTCTCGAGGCCATCGCCGCGGCTGGTTACAAGCCGGGCGAGCAGGTGAGCATCGCGCTGGATCCGGCCTCGAGCGAGTTTTTCGACAAGGCAAGCGGCAAATACGTGTTCAAGAAGTCGGACAAGTCTTCCCATTCGAGCAGCGAAATGGCGGCGTATTGGACGAAGTGGGCGGAAAAGTACCCGATCGTGTCCATTGAGGACGGCATGGCGGAAGATGATTGGGCGGGGTGGAAGTTCCTGACGCAAAGTATCGGAAGCAAATCGTCGAAGAAGAAAATCCAGTTGGTGGGCGATGACCTTTTTGTGACGAATACGGAGCGGCTGGCGCGCGGGATCCAGGAAGGCATTGCGAACGCGATTCTGATCAAGCTGAACCAAATCGGCAGCGTGACGGAGACGATTGACGCGATCGAGCTGGGGCGCAAATCGGGGTACCACTCGATCATTTCGCACCGTTCCGGGGAGACCGAGGACACGTTCATTGCAGACCTTGCCGTCGCGACCGGAGCAGGACAGGTCAAAACCGGCTCGGCGAGCCGCACGGACCGCGTTGCAAAATACAATCAGCTGCTGCGCATCGAGGAAGAGCTTGGTTCGGCGGCGAGGTTTAATGGGAAGGCCGCGCTGGGGTGAGTTGAGGAAGACGCCACGAAACCGGAGTCAAGCAACTTGAGCTGCGGCTTCGGCATCGCACGCCCACGGATGAATTGATTTGTGGTGAGGCCCATGATTTTCAACGGTCGGGTTCTGGCGGTTCTTGCGTCGACGTTGTTCGCTCTTCCTGGAGGCACAGAGCCCTGGGACAAATCGCCGGAGCAGTGGGACCTGGCCGACTCCTACAAGATTTTGCGCGATTCGCCTTGGACTCCCTCAGAGATGAAGGTCGAAGCGAACTTCACCCAGCGCCACACTGACAAACTCACTGGCCTGATGATTGATTCCCCGACTAATGCCACGGACACTCCAGTGATTCGTGGGGTGGAAGTGAACCGCAACAAACCGCTCCCGGCTTTGTCGATTTTGTGGTGGTCATCGAGAACAGTCAGACTCGCCGAGCGGCGCCTTCTTGAGCTGAAGAACTCGCGCAATGCACCACGTCCGGCGCAAGTCGAAACATTGCCCGATTATGTGGTTGCCATTGAAGGCAGCGAGCCGGTGCGCATTTTCCAGGGCGCTAAAAGAGGATTTACACGAAACGGTTTTCCTGGTTCTCGATGAGGGGCTCACCCTGGATCTCGCGGAAGTGAAGTTCGTGGAGGCGACGGAAGATACCGAAGCGCGCGTGGAGTTCCATTTTCCGCGGGAAGTGGGGGGCATCCCGCGATCGATCCGCAATCGGAAAAGATCGAATTTCACTGCAGAGCTTCGGCCAAGACTCCGCGTCCTGGTCGACAAAACGCACTGTCCATCCGGTCCCAATTTCATCCTCGCGCCATGCGCGCCAATGGCGCGCCCGACCTGTGACAGGATACAGATTCGATTTTTGCCGTCCCATATCGTCTTACACTATTGACACAAGGCGGCGTTGTTTCTAGCATCCGAGACGGCCCGCGCCCGCCTTCAATCCTGATCCGATCTCCCGGTGGAGTTCATCCACTGGAGTTCAACTTCAGGAGTCCAATATGGCCAAGGTCTTGCACTGCAACGATCTCGTTCCCGGGTGTAAGTTCGAAGCGCGCGGCATCTGTGACGAGGAAGTGATCGCCGAATTCGCAGACCACATCGCGACGGCGCACAACATGTTTGAGATTTCGGACGAGACTTTGGCGATGGTCAGCAAAGCGATTCATGAAGAGGCGCGCAGCCGCGTACGGTTTGCCCGGGTGTAAGACTTCCCCCAAAATCCAAAACATGGCGCGGAGAGAGTCTGCGGTCTCTTTTCCGCGAAAGAATGTTTGCTTTGGCGCTTTCAGAATGAGCTTAAGAGGCTGCTCTGAAACGTGAATGAGATTACAGGGCAGGCCCGCAGTAGCGATAGTGGCCGGTAATCTTCCACGCGAACAAGACGTCTTCGCGCCGCGGTCCCTGGCCGATATTGTGAACAATCAGGTGGCGGCCGCCTTGCGCCGATTTTGCATCGACGACGATTCCAATGTGCGGCACGTTGCCGCCGAGATCCCAAGTAACAATGTCGCCAGGCAAATAGTCCGCGGGATTTTCGGTGGCTGCAAGAGACTCCCCCTTGCGGCTGAAGAAGACCATCAGATTCGGCACGCGACGGTGGTCAATGTTCGTGTCCGGAGGGCTGGCGAGCCACCTCCGCTGCCGTGGATAAGCTGAGAAATTCTTTTCCATGTCCTCGTGGACTTCTTTCTGCAAGTCGATTCCAACCGCGCGGTAAGAACGGATGACCTCATCGGTACAAACGCCGGTATCTTCGGGAACGTCCCCGTCGGGATAAGGAATGCGTACGTACGCCGGGTCGTAACGCACGGTGTGATGCGTTCTTTCCTCCGCGGCGGCGACCAGCTTTTTAAGGAATTCCTGGCGCGGAGTGAGGCCGGCGGTTTGCGTTTGCGCTGCGGAGGGGGCGGCGATGAGCGTAATAGCGGCAGCAAGAATTGCGAATACGGCGCGGGGCCAAGTTCGTTCCGACGAAATGCGCATTGTCAAATTCTACCGGAGTTTGGCGACATTGTGACAGCTTCGGGGTCCAGGATAAGATTTCCAACTTCAATGAGTCAGGGAGCCAAGTCGCGCAGTTTGGAAAATGCTCCGCGCATTCGAATAGCGTCGGCAGCGGATGTCGAACCGCTGGCGGGGTTGATCAATGCGGCGTTTGTGGTGGAACGGCCGTTCATCGAAGGAGAGCGTATCGATCCTGCGGGGGTTCGCGAGTACATGCAAAAAGGAAACTTTCTTGTTGCGGAAGACGCGGTGGAACTGGCGGGATGCGTTTGCGTCGAGCTGCGCGGCGAGCGCGGATACCTGGGGTTGCTGGGAGTTGCTCCGGCGCGGCAAGAAATGGGCCTGGGCCGCAAATTGATGGAAGCGGCGGAGGATTTTCAGGCGGTCGGATGCCGGGGGATCGATTTGCGCATCATCAGTCCGCGCACGCCGCTACCCGCGTTTTATGAACTTATGGGATACCGGCAAACCGGCACGGCTCCATTTGCGGCGGATGTTCCGGTCAAAGTGCCGTGTCATTACATCCTGTGTCATTACATCCTGATGTCCAAGGAACTGACCTAAGCAATGGGTTGTTCTGCGCGGCAAAAAAGCAGAAAACGGAAGGCGCAGAGCAGAAAGGCCTGGGATGAAGGACACCGCCGGCTCACGGACATCCAGATTGGACCGCGGGCGACGACGTGCAGGTATCTCCCGGCTTTTCAATGCGCAGCGCTTTCAGGCAGAATACGGGCGCTCGCTTAAGGGGGGAATGTGTTTCGTCGCACACTGCTTGCTTCGATTCTTTTTGCTTCGCTTTCGTTCGCGCCCGCGGGGAATCACGTTATTGCCGAAGAGCAGACGCTGTATGGTTACTCCGCCGAATCGTCGCAGACGGAACGCCAGTGGGAAGAGAAACTGCGCGCGGTTCCGAATCCAGAGAACATGCGCGCGTATATGAAACTGCTCTCGGCGCATCCGCACCATGTTGGGTCGCCTTACGACAAGCAAAACGCGGAATGGATTCTTGGGAAATTCAAAGAGTTTGGTCTGGACGCGCAGATCGAGCAGTTTGACGTGCTTTTTCCAACCCCTAAAGAGCGCGTTGTGGAACTGGTGGAAGGCGGGCCGAAGTTTGTGGCGAAGTTGCAGGAGCCGGCTGTGGCGGTGGACCCCACTTCGAATCAGCAGGCGGAGCAGTTGCCCACTTACAACGCATATTCGATAGACGGCGACGTGACCGCGCCGCTTGTGTACGTGAATTACGGCGTACCGGAAGATTACGAGCAACTCGAGCGCATGGGCGTTTCGGTGAAGGGAAAGATTGTAATTGCGCGCTATTACCATTCATGGCGCGGCATCAAGCCGAAAGTTGCAGCGGAGCACGGAGCGGTGGGATGCCTTATCTTTTCCGACCCGCATGAAGATGGTTTCGTCCAAGGCGAGACGTTCCCCAGCGGACCGTATCGCCCCCCGGACGGCGTGCAGCGCGGAAGCGTGGCGGACATGCCGCTTTACCCGGGCGATCCTTTGACGCCGGGAGTTGGCGCGACCAAAGACGCGAAGAGGTTGAAGGTGGAGGAAGCGCAGACGATCACGAAGATTCCCGTGCTGCCGATTTCGTACGCGGACGCGCAGCCGTTGCTTGCAGCGTTGACCGGGCGCGTTGCTCCTGCGGAGTGGCGCGGGGGTTTGGGCATGACGTATCACGTCGGGCCGGGTGCGGCGAAAGTGCATTTAGTGGTGAAGTCCAACTGGGAACCGCTGAAAACCTTATACGACGTAATCGCGAAAATTCCGGGCTCGACGTTTCCGGACGAATGGGTGATTCGCGGAAACCATCACGATGGCTGGGTGAATGGCGCGGAAGATCCGGTTTCCGGTCAGATTGCGATTCTGGAAGAGGCGAGAGCGCTGGGCGAAATGGCGAAGGCCGGGTGGAAACCGAAGCGAACCATTATTTATTGCGCGTGGGACGGGGAGGAGCCCGGGCTGCTCGGCTCGACGGAATGGGCCGAGCAGCATTACGACGAGTTGCGCGCGCACGCGGTGGCGTACATTAACTCGGACACTAATGGGCGTGGTTATTTCGGCGTGGAAGGGTCGCACACGCTGGAGAAATTCAGCAACGATGTTGCGCGGGATGTCACGGATCCGGAAACGAAACTGAGCGTGTGGAAGCGCGACCAGCTTCATAAAATCGCCGATGCGAAGACCGCGGAGCAGCGCGAGGAAATTCGCAAGCGGGCCGATTTGCGGATTCCAGCGCTGGGTTCCGGCTCGGACTATACGGCTTTTTTGCAGCACGATGGCGTGGCTTCGTTGAACTTTGGTTTTGGCGGCGAGGACGGCGGCGGCATCTACCATTCGATTTACGACGATTTTTATTGGTACACGCATTTCAGCGACACGGATTTTGTGTATTGCCGCGCGCTGGCGCAGGCGGGAGCCACGGCGATGATGCGTTTGGCGGATGCGGATTTGTTGCCTTTTGAGTTCGGCGATTTTGCGGACACAGTGCAGGCGTACCTTAAGGAGTTGAAGGTGTTGGCGCAGAAGACGCAGGACGAGATTCGCGAACGCAACCGGGAGATTGAAGAGGGCGTGTTCCAGGCGACGAACGATCCGCGGCGGCCTCTCGTCGCGCCTTCGGCGGAAGCTGTTCCGCCGCATTTGAATTTTGCTCCTCTGGAAAATGCGGTGGATACGCTGAATCGCAGCGCGGCGGAATATCACAAGGCTCTGGAGCAGTTGAATGCCAAGGGCGGTGCGGCAATGGCGGCGAGTTCGCTGGTGGAAGTGAACAAGTTGTTGATCGAAAGCGAACGGAGGCTCACGAACGCGGAAGGGCTGCCGAACCGGCCGTGGTTCAAGCATCAACTGTATGCGCCGGGATTCTACACGGGCTACGCAGTGAAGACCGTTCCGGCCGTGCGAGAAGCGATTGAGTTGAAACAGTGGAAGCAGGCGGACGAGGCGATCGTGGTAGTCGCGCGCGTTCTTGAAAATGAAGCGGCGCTGATTTCGTCCGCGGCGCAGAAACTTGCAGCGGTGAAATGAAGTGTGCCGCGGCGTGATCCGCGAGATTTATCGCTTGTAACTCGTTACGTAGGCTGGTGTGGGAATTGCGGGATCGCACTTTTCGTCGCGAACCGGCGAATCGAAAGTAAGATGCACAGGAATGACGCCGGCCCAGACGGGCAGGTCGTAGTCGGGATCATCGTCGATAGGCGGACCCGTGCGGACCTTGGCGGAAACTTCGGTGAGCGGGAGACGCAGAATGCTGGTGGCTTTCTGCTCTTTTTCACTGGGTTTACGCGCGTCGTTCCAGCGACCAGGAAGAAGTTTCTCGGTGAATGCGTGGAAGGCTTCGAACTTTTCCTGAGGCGCATCCACGAGAGTTGCTCTTCCAAGGGCAATGACGGAGCGGTAGTTCATGGAATGATTGAAGACGGAGCGCGCGAGGACAAAGCCGTCGGTGAGCGTGACGGTGACGCAAACGGGAATCCCATCACTGAGATTGCGAAGCATGCGGCTGGCCGCGGAGCCGTGGAAATAGAGAGCATCACCCACACGAGCGAAAAGTGTGGGAATGACGTAGGGCTGGCCGTCCATGGAAAATCCGACATGGCACACGAAGGCTTCATCGAGAATCTTGTAGATGCTTTCGCGATCGTAGACGCCGCGCTGCGGCTCGCGCACCACGCGCGTTCGCTCGGTCGGCGGAAGAGTTTCGGACACGGCACACCTCATTGAGAGACACAGCGCAGGGCTCGCTGTTTCGCGATGACCCGTTTGATTTATAGCCGGCGCTACAGCGGCATGAGTAAAAGCCAATGATGAAATGATGCTATCACGCGAGGGACGCAAATAAGTGTGTCTTGAATCTCGCTCTGAAAGAAAACTATTGCCAAATTGGCAGAATGCAAGCGATTCAAGAGACAGTGCCAGGTGGATTAGGGCCGCTACAAGGACTGCCGCGCCTATGAGAGACTTAAGAATTCGAGAAAGGCGCTAATCCTCAATGGAGAGCAGAACGTGAGCACACCGGCGGTACAAGGAACACACAGCAGGGCGTTTGATGTTGCGTGGGTACGCGAGCAGTTTCCATCCCTGAAATTGCAGGTGAACCGGAACGCTGCGGCGTTTCTCGATGGGCCTGCGGGGACACAAGTGCCAAAGCAAGTGATCGAAGCTGTTGAGAACTACTACGTGAATGCGAACGCAAATACCTGCGGCGCATTCGAGACGGGCCGGCGCAATGACGCGATGATTGCGGCAACGCGCAGAGCCATGGCGGATTTCTTCAACTGCGAAGCGAACGAAGTGGTGTTCGGGCAAAACATGACCACGATTACGTTTGCGCTGGCGCGGGCCATCGCGCGAGAGCTGAAAACGGGCGACGAAATCGTGGTGACGACGCTGGACCATGACGCAAACGTGGCGCCGTGGCGCGCGCTGGAAGAGAAAGGCATCGTCATTCGGCAAGTGGACATTCGCGAAGAAGATTGCACGCTCGATTTGGAGGACTTGAAACGTAAAATCTCGCCGAGGACGAAGATGGTCGCGGTGGGCTACGCGTCGAACATGGTGGGGACCATCAATCCGATTGCGGAGATCACCAAGCTGGCGCATGCGGCTGGAGCGCTGATGTTTGTGGATGCCGTGCATTATGCGCCGCATGGGCTGATTGACGTGAAGGCGCTGGACTGCGATTTTTTGGCGTGTTCTCCCTACAAATTCTTCGGCCCGCACATGGGGACCCTGTACGGGAAGAAGGAGCATTTGCAGCGCTTCAAACCATATAAAGTGCGGCCGGCGACCGATGCCGTTCCAGACTGCTGGGAAACCGGAACGCAAGTGCAGGAACTGATTGCCGGAATCGGCGCCGCTGTGGATTACCTCGCGGGAGTGGGAAAGCATTGCGATGCGAACGTGAAGGCCCGGCGCGAAGCGCTTGCCGCCGCTTATCGAGAGACCGTGCCCTACGAACGGAGTCTGTTTACAAGAATGTTGAACGGCTTACAAGCGATTCGCGGAGTGAAGGTCTACGGGATTACGGATCCGAAGCGGTTTAACGAACGTTGCTCCACGATTTCGTTGCGAGTGGGCGAACATCACCCGACAGAGATCGCCAAATTCCTTGGCGATCGTGGCATCTTCACCTGGGACGGAAATTTCTACGCTATGAATCTTTCCGAGCGGCTCGGCGTTGAGTTGAAAGGCGGTGTTCTGCGGATTGGCCTGGTGCACTACAACACGGCAGAAGAAGTGGATCGACTGCTGAAGGCGCTCCGCGAATTCGCCGCTCGTTAGGAGCTTGTCATTCCGCCTTAAGAATGCGAATTTCAGAGATTGAGCGAGGATTATGGCAAAACGGCCGAAACCGATTGTATTGACCGTGCTGGATGGATGGGGCTACCGCGCGGAGACGAAGGGAAACGCGATCGCTCTGGCGCGGAAGCCAGCGTATGACGAACTGCTTCGCAAATTTCCGAACACGCTGATTCAGACTTCAGGACCTTTCGTGGGCTTGCCGGAAGGCCAAATGGGCAACAGTGAAGTGGGCCACATGAACATGGGCGCGGGACGCATCGTGCACATGGACATCACGCGAATTGATTTGATGATCGCCAAAAAACAGTTGCAAAACGTGCTGCTGTTTCAACGGGCGATGCAGCGCGGGCGGCAGCGGCAACTACATTTTCTGGGCTTGTTGAGCGACGGCGGCGTGCATTCGCACATCCTTCATTTGTTCGCGCTGCTGGAGATGGCCAAGCAGCAAAAAGTCGAAAAAGTATTTGTCCATTGCTTTATGGATGGGCGCGACACTCCTCCGAACAGCGGGCGCGATTACGTGCGGCAGTTACGGCAGAAGATGCGTGAGTTGGGCGTCGGCGAAATCGCGACGCTGGTGGGGCGGTATTATGCGATGGACCGCGACAACCGCTGGGAACGCGTCGAAATGGCATATCGCGCGCTGACGCACGGGGAAGCGGAAACCAAGACGAGCGATCCGGTGGCCGCGTTGCAGAAGAGCTACGAGCAAGGCGTCACCGATGAATTTGTGAAGCCGATTGTGGTGACGAAGGGTGATGGAGCAGCCGCTGAGCCGGACGGACTCATTCGAAGCGAGGACGCGGTGATTTTCTACAATTTCCGCGCCGACCGCGCGCGGCAAATGACGAAGGCTCTGGCGGAGCCGGGCTTCGACAAGTTCGTGGATGAAAAGCGGCCGCAGAATCTTTTTTATGTGGCGATGGCACAGTACGAAAAGACGTGGCCGTGGTTGAAGTACGTGCTGGCGCCGGAAAAATTGGAGCACATCCTGGCGCAAGTTTTCGCCGAACTGCAGTACAAGAATTTGCGCACGGCAGAGACGGAGAAGTATGCGCACGTGACTTACTTTTTCAATGGAGGCGTGGAAAAACCTTTCGGCGGAGAAGAACGGATCCTGGTTCCGTCGCCAAAAGTGGCGACGTATGACTTGAAGCCGGAAATGTCCGCCGCGGGGATCACCGACACCGTGGTGAACGCGATCGAGACGGGCGAGTTCGACGCCATCATTATGAACTATGCGAACGCGGACATGGTGGGCCATTCGGGAAAGCTGGAAGCGGCGATTAAGGCCGTGGAAGCGGTGGATGTGGGGCTTGGACGAATTTATCAGGCGATGAAGCCGCGCGGGGGCGCGTGGATTATCACCGCGGACCACGGGAATGCGGAGACGATGATCGATCCCACGAACGGCGGGCCGCACACGTATCACACGACGAATCCGGTGCCGTTCATTTTGGTGAGCGAAGACGACAAGGTGAAATTGCAGGCGGGCGGCTCGCTGCGGGACATCGCGCCGACCATGCTGAGCGTATTGGGCCAACCGAGGCCCGCGGACATGACCGGCAACGATTTGCGGATTGTCTCTTAACCTTCCATGAAGCGCACAAAGCCTGCAGAAACGAAGCTGGTGATTTGCGTGTGGCATCCGTTCACTTGGTGGCGGCCGCAGCCGGTGCTCGCGGAAACGATTCGAAAGCGCTGGCCTGAAATGAACGTGGTGCATCTCCCGGATTACGACAAGCTGCCGGAGGAATTGCCGGATACGGATATTTTTGTGGGTTATTCGCTGCGAGCGAAGCAGTTGAAAGATGCAAGAAAGCTGAAGTGGATTCATTCGACAGCAGCGGGCGTGGCGCAACTGATGTATCCGGAACTGCGCGATGCGGGAATCCTGGTAACGAATCCAAGCGGCGTATTTTCCGTGCCGATGGCAGAGCACACGATGGGCTTGATTCTGGCGATGGCGCGGAATTTTCCGGACTCCGTGCGGCAGCAGGACAAAGCAATCTGGTCGCAGCAGGAGCTGTGGGACAAGCCGCAACATCTGGCCGAGGTGAATGGGCAAGTGCTGTTAATCGTGGGCTACGGTTCGATTGGACGGGCACTGGCGAAACGCGCGAAGGCATTCGACATGCGAGTGCGGGGGGTGACGCGGTCGGGGCAGGGCGACGGGGCGCATGTGGAGAGGATTCTTCCAGCGGCACAATTGCATGAAGCGCTGGCGGAGGCAGATTACGTGGTGGTTTCCGCGCCGGAGACGGCGGAGACCAAGCATCTGATCGGCGCCGCGGAGCTTGCGAAGGTGAAGCGGGGGGCGCGATTAATTAATGTCGGGCGGGGATCGTTGCTGGATGAAGCGGCTTTGATTTGCGCGCTCAAGACCGGTGCGTTGGGCGGAGCAGCGATTGACGTGGCGGAAACGGAGCCGTTGCCAGCGGACAGCCCGCTGTGGAAGGCGCCGAACCTTTTCATCACGCCACATACTAGCGCGTTGAGCGATCGGCTGTGGGTTCGGCAAGCCGCGATTCTGGTGGAATTGCTGGAACGATGGTTTGACGGTGAAGAAATGTTCAACCAGGTCGACGTGACGCGCGGATACTGATTGGAAAATCGAAATTCGAAAATCGAACCTCGAAATTCGCCGTAAGCTCGCAGCTTGAGGCGTTTCGATTTCGAGAGTCAGTCGCCGACCCCGGCTTTGATGGCTTGGTACCCTTCACGGGCGTAAATCTGGTATTTCTGCTTTTTGCCTTTTTGGTCCGTGATCGTAAGTGGGCCGCCGTCAGGAGCCACCAGTTCCACTTTTACTTTGTGGAATTTGCCGTCTTTGCCGCCGCCGGTGGGCGAGAAGGAAATACTGTACTGGTGACGCAAGAAAGCTGCCACGCTGCGGAAAATGTCCGGGATCTCGCCATCAAATTGCGGGAACCACGCGAATCCTCCGGTTTCCTGAGCAAATGTGCGAAGCTGATTCTCCGCTTGCAGATAGTCCATATGCGCGCCGAGATTGCCGCGCGATTCAAGAAAGTTCGTCCAGGTTTTGCCCAGGCCGACGCAAAAGATGGGAACATCGCTGCCGCGTAACGCCTTCATGGTTTGATCGAGAGTGTGTTTTGAGAAAGTGTCAACGCCGCTGGCGAGCAGAAGGATGGATTTCTTTCCCTTCACATCTTTCAGGCGCTCCGTGGTTTCGATCAGTGCGTCGAAGACGTTAGATTCGCTAAAGCCCGGGAAGTAAAGATGGTAGATGGCGTTACGAACTTCATCTTTATCTTGGGTGAAGTCCACCTCGATGCGAGTTTTCATGTCAAAAGTCTCCAGAGCCACCCAGTCTTTCTGCTGCAGATTTGGAAAGAGGGCGTCGGCCCAGTACTTGGCATAGGCGGCGAACCACCCATACGAGTTTCCGCTGAACTGCATCAGCACGACCATGGTGATGGGCGCTTCCGTGGGGGCGAAATTCGTGATGGCTTGCGGAACGCCTTCATCCAGGACGCGGAAATTCTCTTTTTTGAGGTTGGGAATGAGGTCGCCGTGTTGCGTGGCAGCCACGACGTCAAGCGTAACGACCGGAACGTCCACGCTGATGCTGACGTCAGACTGTGGAGGCTGCTGTCCTGTGGGTGGAGTTTGCGGGGGCGTGGGCTTCTGTTGCTGC
>QHYL01000268.1 GCA_003224105.1 Acidobacteriota bacterium
CAGACCGCCGTACTTGGCCTTCCACGCGTAGATGTTGTGCTTCGACACCCCCATCTCTCGGCCCACATCCTCCGCTCGCCGCCCCGCTTCCAACTGCTTCAACGCCCCAATCATCTCCGCTTCGCTGTGCTTGCCCTTCGACATGACACTCCTCCTCGTTCCGCAGAATCATATACACTTCCCTGCGGACTGAGGGGAGCAGGTCAGGGGTTACGGGATCGGTGTAGACGGTGATCGATGTCGGATTCCCGCGAGTGGTGGCGCTGCAGCCATAGTTGGTGTCGTCGTGCTGAGAGGCGCCGGTGATGCAATTCGAGCCGGTGAAAGAACCTTGGTCGTAACTTACATCCTTGCGAAACTTGATGGCACCGGTGTTGTCCTTGATGGTCATGGTCGCGACGCGGTCCAAAATGTTCTTGGACGTGTAGGGAGAGGTATTCAGGTACACGAAGTCGGTTTCACGATCAGGCGTAGAGGGAAGCGAACCCGTATAAAACTTCCATTCTTTGAGCGAGGTTATGTTGTTGTCGGCTGTGCTGTCATACGTGTATTGCTTGGTGTGAGAGGGGCTTGAGCCGCCTGTCCAAGTGATGGTGTCTTGCGCCATCTGAATATATTGATTTCCGGTACAACCCTGAGTCTGGCAAGGATTGGAGAAATTCCAGCTCGTGCTTTTCGTTGCGAGTAGGTTGGATGGTGAAACCGCTCCCGTATAGGCCTGAACCTGATTGCTCCACGCGCCGTTGTTCAGAGTGAAAGTATACACAGCGTTGTCCCCGCTAGGCTTGCTAACTGTAACTTGTTGTTGGCAGCCGACAGAGCAGGAGGAGATCACTTGTGGGGTGTAACTCCAAGTGCCGCCGCCTGAAGTGCGCGAAGTAACCCAGCGGTTTTTGTTTCCGTAGGAATCCTGGTAGTTGGTGTAACCATAAGTAACTATGCCGCCGGTCGGCAAGGTAATGGAGTCCAGTTCACCGTAGGAGTCATAGCCGAACAGATAGGAGGTGCCGTTTGGCAAAGCGATGCTCTGAACAACCGTAAGCGAGCCAGAATACTCGGTAACTCCGGACTGGCCAAAGGCGGTGCTGACGTTGATTGATGTCGTCGTCACTGTGTAGGTCGAGCGGCCTCCCTGGGGATTGAGGACGTTGTAGCAGGTCTGGTGAGAGTTCCCGTTGCAACTCGTGGTAACGGTTACCGGAGTGCGGCCAAGGGTGTCAACTATGCTTCCGCTGTTTGAAAAGAAGTTGCCGTTGGTGTCCTCGACGTTTGGATACACCTGGGTGCCGTTGGGGGCGAGAACAGTGGCTGAGGTGTAGTTGGAAACAGTCATCAGAAAGCCACTTGAGTCCGTCGCGCGGGCTTGTCCACCCGGAATATCTGGCGGCGGAGTACAAGGAGTCCCGCCGATGGGTTGAGTTGTGGCGATGTTGAAGAGATGCGTGGTCCCGTCTGGCGCCGTCCAGGTGAAATTGCTGCGCACCGTTGCGCTGTTCTACCAATGTCCACCGATAATTCCCCCCTGCCAGCATCCCAGATTGCTGAACGAGGAAGGGCCTGCACTACCCGAGTCGACGCTCGTAGCGAATCGCCAACCGCTAGCGAGATTGTTTGGCCGCCAGGAGCCGCTAGCGCCGGTCCATATCCGGCTATCGTAGACCATACCCGCAACGAAAGGCCGGGTGCCGCGCTGCGGGAATGAGCCGAGGGAGATTTGCTGGTGAAGGTTTCCATTGGCAAGGTTGAGGAATCCTAGCGGCACGGGGTGTGCCGTGGAGAAAGTGGGTGAGCCCGTTTGTAAAGAATAGTCTTGGGCGAAAAGGCTGGGGCAGATGGAGAAAATGCAGGTGAGGAAGGCGATCAGGCGGAAACCAACTCGCATAGAGCCTCCAAAATGAGCGTCCGCGGACCGTTGAAGCGAAACCGGTCGAGCGGAGGTGAACTTGAGAGGGTGGGTGTGGGTCTTTTACTCCGTAGGACTTTGTAAGCAAAGTGGGGAGATGCCGGAATTTAAGGCAAGGGGAAACGCTGTATCCGCGTGTAGGAGAAGAAGAAGCGAGGACAAAGCAGATCCCTCACGCCGTTCGCAAAAAGCGCGACCAGGTTCGGGATGACATCAGCGCGGGCAGGGCAAAGGCGCGCTCGGATGGTCTAACAAACAAGAAGGCGAGACGGCGAGGTAAACGCGCTGCTACACAAGGAAGAAGACGCCGGCTGGAAGCCAGCGCTACAAAATGGGCACGATGTATCGTGCGTTTACGCGCGGCGGGGTAAAGCCTGCACTACAAAGCCAATGGAAGGCAAGGTAAACGCGGCGCTAGGGGATGACGGCGGTGGCTTGGGTGGAGAAGGAGCTTTCGAGGCCGTTGGAGTCCACGGCGGTGGCCACGTAAAAGTAGGTGGTGCTGTTGGCCACGGTGGAGTCGGTGTAGTTGAGCAAGGTGACGGGGGAGGAATTGATTCGCACGTAGCCGGAGCCGCTGGTGGTGCTGCGATAGACGTTGTATCCGGTGACGGTGGTGGTGACGCTGGCGATCCAGGACAAGGCTACGGTGTGCGACTGCGTAACCGTGGCGGTGAAATTCACGCCGGTTTGGTTCGCGGCGTTAATAGTGACGCTCTGGTTGGCAGGAGTGAAGGAGTAGCCGGTATTGCTCGGCGTCACCGTGTAGGTTCCGTTGCCCAATCCCGCAAAAGTGTAATTGCCGGAAGAGTTCGTGGTGGTGTTGGCCGCCGCGGGACCGGTGAGGGCCACAGCCGCTCCACTGAGCGCGGCGCCCGAGGTGGTAACCGCGCCGGAGATGCTGAAGGTGGCGCTGGCCGTGGCGGTGAAATTGATGCCCGTAACATTCGCACCGTTGACCGTGGCGTTCTGGCTGGTGGGGCTAAAGGTGTAGCCGGTGTGGCTGGGCGTGATCGCGTAGGTACCGTTGGCGAGACCTATGAATGTGTAGGCGCCGGAACTGTTGACCGTGGTGGTGGCGGTGGCCGCTCCACTGAGTGTGACGGTGGCTCCGCTGCCGCCGGCGGTGGGAGTGATGGTTCCGGAAATGCTGAAAGTGTTCGTTTGCGCGGTTGCGGTGAAATTGAGCCCGGTGACGTCCGCGCCATTCACCGTAGCGTTCTGGCTTGCGGGACTGAATGTGTAACCCGAGTGGCTGGGAGTAACCGTATACGAGCCATTGGCCAAGCCGGTAAAGCTGTAAGCGCCGGAACTGTTGGCCGTACTCGTGGCGGATCCCGTGCCGCTGAGAGTGACAGTGGCGCCGCTGCCGCCGGCGCTGGGACTAATCGTTCCGGAAATCGTGTAGGTTGGCGGAGGCGGGTTGGTGTTTTGACCAGCAACAAAGCCCGCGCAACCGCAGGAAAATGCCGCAGAGCTTAGAAGCGCTGCTGCGAGAAGCGAGCGGCTCTTTTGAATAAAGGGGCGGCTGCAGGAGCGGGCATGGGGCTTTGCGGAGTAGAAACCGCAACCGGTGCGAGCTTTTGTGTGGTCAGTTTTCATCGGGCTAGGCGCGTCAACTCTGTGCCTAGACGCTAGGGTACGTTTATCCTAGTTCCCGAGGAACTGCTTGGAAGTCCAGATTCGGTACAGGTATTGACCCTGCCCCACCGGACTTCTTATGGGCAAGCCTCCCCGCTGCGCGAGTCGCGTGGCAGGTTGAGGCCTGAAATGTTTCAAATCCCGAGGGTATCTGGGCCCGCCAAAGGCGCCAGTTACCTTCGCGCAACTCACGGAATGACCGCGGTGGCCTGGTTCGAGAACCCGCTTTCGTTGCCGCTCGAGTCCACGGCCGTTGTGACGTAGAAATACGTCGTCCCGCTGGTTACGCTGGAATCGGTGTACGTCAGGCCACTGACCAGCGAAGTGTTGATCTTCACGTAGCCGCTGCCGTTGCTGGTGCTGCGATAGACGTTGTAGCCAGTCACGGTGGACGTGCTCGCGATCCAAGACAAGCTTACCGTGTGCTGGACCACGCCCGTTCCTGACAGAATGACCGTGGCAGGCGAGCCCGTGGCGTTGCTGACGATGGAGATGCTTCCGGCAACGCTGCCCGTGGACGCCGGGCTGAATTGCACGCCGAGAACAAGATTCTGAGAGGGAGTGAGAGTAACCGGCGTGCTTCCGCCCGTCACCGTAAAGCCTGCGCCGCTGACGCTGATTTGGGAAATCGTGACACTGGAATTGCCGGTGTTGGTGATGGTCACGTTTTGCGTTGCGGAGGTTGTGCCGGTAAGAACATTGCCGAAGGCCAGGCTCGTGGGGTTGATGCCCAGCGTTAGCGTGGCGGCTATGCCGGATCCGCTGAGCGCCACGGAAGTGGGCGACGTTGGCGCGTTGCTCACGATGGAGACGTTGCCTGATGCCGCGCCCACCGCAGTGGGCAAGAAGGCCACAGTGATGGTGGTTTTCTGACCCGCGTTGACACTGAGCGGCAGAGTGAAGCCGCTGGCGCTGAACGTTGCGCCCGTTACGTTGATTTGCGTGATGCTAAGAGTGGCGTTGCCCGTATTGGAAATAATCAAGGACTGCGATAGGTTCGCCCCAACAACCACGTTCCCGAAGCTGATGGAGGTTGGATTGACCTGAATCGCCGGGGCCGGAGTTGGATTTACCGTCAGCGTGGCGGAGTTGCTGGTAGCAGTTCCGGCGG
>QHYL01000269.1 GCA_003224105.1 Acidobacteriota bacterium
AGGACGACGACATTCGCAAAATCCTCGGCGGCAATTTGCTGCGCGTCATGGAGCAGACCGAAAAAGTCAGCAAGGAACTGCAAGCGCAATAAGCCCTACTGTTTTATGGAGAAATGGGAATTGAAATGCCTGGAATATTGCTCAGGACTGCGCTCTGTGTCGCAACGGGTGGCTTGTTGGTGGCGGGCGTGAAATCCGGCGATATTTCCGCGCGCGCGAAGAAACTGCATTTCTCCTCTATCGTTGTGGATACCCACGACGACACAACCCAGCGCTTCCTCGATGGAAAGTTTGACATTGCTGAACGACACGACGACGGCAGCATTGATCTTCCACGCATGCGCGAAGGCGGCCTGGACGCGATTTTCTTTTCTATCTGGATTCCCAGCAAAGTCACGGGAACCGAAGCCGTGAACCGCGCAGTCGCGCAAATTGAGGCAGTTCGCCAACAAGTGAGCGCTCACCCGAAAGAACTCGCCTTGGCCACCACCGCCGCCGAAATCCGCACCGCTCACAAACAGGGCAAGATCGCCGCTCTGATGGGCGTCGAAGGCGGGCACATGATCAACTCCGACCTCGACGCGCTGCGCAAATTTGCCAGCCTCGGCGTGCGCTACATGACCCTGACGCACAGCGGCAACGACGAGTGGGCGGATTCCTCCACCGACAAGCGCGTTCACAACGGCCTCACGGATTTTGGCAAAGACGTCGTGCGCGAAATGAACCGCCTCGGCGTCATTGTGGACATTTCCCACGTCAGCGACAAGACTTTCTACGATGCGCTCGAAATCAGCAAAGCCCCCATGATTGCTTCGCATTCCTCCTGCCGCGCCCTTTGTGACGCTCCCCGCAACATGACCGATCAAATGGTGAAGGATCTGGCTGCAAAAGGTGGCGTGGTGCAAATCAACTATCACGTGGGTTTCCTCAGCCAGGAGTTTCGCGACGCCGAGAAAGCGAATCCCGAGATCAACAAAGCCATTGGCAAAGAGGTGCAGGAGCGTTGCGGCGACAATGAAGCCTGCCAGCTTCTCGAAGGCGACCGCCTCACACGCCAATATGTGGAGCAAGGCAAGCTCCCGCGCGTGGACTGGACGAAAATCATCGAACATATTGATCATGCCGCGAGAGTCGCGGGAGCAGATCACGTTGGCCTGGGTTCTGATTTTGACGGCGCTAACATGCCTTACGGCATGGAAGATGCCACGAAGCTTCCAAAAATTACGGACGCGCTTCTAAAAAAAGGGTACTCCGAGGGTGACGTGGAGAAGATTCTCGGCGAAAATACTTTGCGCGTAATGGCCGAAGTAGAGCGCGTCAGCCGGGAGATGTCCAAGCGGTAACACAAATAAGTTTCCAGTTTTGCAGTGTGAATTTAAAAAGCAGAGAGGGAATCAATGAGAGAGTTGGTAACGCTGATTTTCGTTGCTTCATTTGCGCTTGTGACTCAAACACTGGCGCAAACTCCCGCGCAGGCTCCGCCGAAGCCAAAACCAGTTGCGCCAACGGCAGCCGCAGCGGGAAAATCTGCGGCGGCAAGCTACGATCGAACCTTGCTCCGTCCCGCGATGCTCAAAGAGAAGGCTCCGGAAACATTCCAGGTCAAGTTCGAAACCACGCGCGGCGATTTCACTATGGATGTCACCCGTGCCTGGGCGCCGATTGGCGTCGACCGCTTCTATAATCTCGTGAAGCATCATTATTATGACAACATGGTCGTGTTCCGCGCAGTTCCCGGCTTCGTAGTGCAGTTTGGCATCAGCTCCTACCCGGCCGTGAATGCGGCCTGGCGCAACGCGGATATTCAGGATGATCCCGTCACACAGAGCAACAAGCGCGGCTTTGTGACCTACGCCAAAACCTCGCAGCCCAATTCGCGGTCCACGCAGATTTTCATCAGCTTTAAGGACAATTCATTTCTTGATTCCCAGGGCTTTGCGCCCATTGGCGTGATCAATGCCGACGGCATGAAAGTCGTCGAGATGCTCTACGACCAGTATGGGGACCAACCCACGAATGAGCAGGACCAGATCTCGAAACTCGGGAAGGCCTTTCTGGACAGCAAGTATCCCAAGCTGGATGTCATCAAGCATGCCACGATAGTCGGCGCCGCCGCGGCTTCGGCATCAACCGCAGCAAAACCTGCCGCGCCCAAGGCGGTGGCCCCACCGGCAAAAAAGCCGCAATAATGGCTCTGGGAAACACCCGGGCATTGATTACTTTTTTGGATGCCATGCATCTAATGTTTGCAAGGGTTTCCCTTTGACAGTGGCGGCCCTGGAAGGTACCCTGCTCTTTTATGAGGAATTGCTGCCAGATGATGTGTTGTCCCTGCGCGTGTTGCGCTATGTGTCGCATGACACCCATCACTGGCCAGAGGAGTTTCCGGACTTAGCCTAGCGTAATCATCAAGTTCCGAAGCCCACGAGCCAGAAGAAATGGCAAGTGGGCTTTTTTATTTTTGCGGACATGCACTTCTCGGAAAGGGCGTCCGGGAACAGATTTGGGGGCCATGGTTTATGACTGTCGCTACAACAACTGAGGTCGAGGAAAGGCACAGCCGCGAAGCCATAGAAGCGGAGATCGCGCGCTTTGAAGAGCGTGCGCAACAGCTCCGCCGCGGCGAAATTACCGAAGAACAGTTTCGGCCGTTCCGCTTGAAGCACGGTACGTACGGCCAGCGGCAGCCGGGCTTCCAGATGCTGCGCGTGAAAGTCGCGGCGGGAGTAGTGAAGCCGTCGCAGCTCCGGGTTCTGGCGCAAATTGCCGACGAGTATTCCACCGGGCGCGGGCATCTCACCACGCGCGAAAATGTTCAGTTCCACTTCGTCAAACTCGAAGACGTTCCCGCGGCCATGCGCCTGCTTGCCGATTGCGGCTTGACCACGCGCGAAGCCTGCGGCAACACTGTACGCAACATTACCGCGTGCCCCGTCGCGGGAATCTGCCCCGGCGAGGCGTTTGACGTCACCCCCTACGCTCTAGGCGTTTCGCGCTACCTTTTGCGCCATCCGGATTTTCACGACTTGCCGCGCAAATTCAAAATTGCTTTTTCCGGCTGCGCCGATGATGGTGGTTGCGCTGTTGCCGGCATCCATGACGTGGGTTTGATCGCGCAGATGCGCGGTTCGAACGGCACCGCGCGCCGCGGCTTCAAAGTTCTCGTCGGCGGCGGGTTGGGCAGCTTGCCTACAGAATCCGCGGTCCTGACAGAGTTTCTGCCGGAAGAAGAGTTGCTCCCCACCATCGAAGCCGTTCTGCGTGTCTTCAGCGAAACCGGTAACCGCAAGAATAAGTTTAAAGCGCGCATGAAATTCGTTCTGCGCGAAAAGGGCATCGAAGAGTTTCGACGCCTGGTCTTTGAAAAACGCAAAACTTCTCAGGCGCCTGCCGAGGTCTTCACCGTGCCTTCTCCGATTCAGCGGCCTGCTCTTGTGAATATCGCTCCCGCGCCGCTGACGACTTCTATCTCGGTAGATGCCGCGGCGGACGTGGACTACGACCGCTGGGCCGAACACAATTTGATGCCCCAGCGCCAGGCGGGCTTCGGCGCAATCTGGATCAAGCTTCCCTCCGGGACTTTTTATAGCCGGCAGATGCGTGGCCTGGCGGATCTTCTCGACGAGAATGACCTGACGGGTGTGCGCATTGCCATCAATCAAGACCTGGTGATTCCGTGGGTACCTTTCGATCGCGTGCGTGCGATTTACGACGAGCTTCGCGCGCTCGAACTGGCCATTCCCGGCGCGCGCACCATTTCCGACGTCACTGGCTGCCCGGGCGCTACTACGTGCAACCTCGGGATCACGCGTTCGTTGACGCTTGCTGACGAGCTTTCACGTGCGCTCGAATGCTACGACGATCCCGAAATCAAAAAGCTGCGCATCAAGATCAGCGGCTGCCCCAATTCCTGCGGCCAGCACCACATCGCCGACATCGGTTTTTACGGGAACGCTCGAAAAATCGACGATAAGCAGGCGCCTTATTATCAACTCTTGCTGGGCGGCATGGTGAGCGCTGACGGCGTGCGTTTCGGGCGTCAAATCATGGCCGTCCCTGCGCGGCCGATTCCCACCCTCATCCGCGAACTTCTGGCCTTTTATCAGCAAGATCGCAAGCGCGGCGAATCTTTTAACGCTTGGGTTGGACGCACTCCCGACAAAGCAGTTGTCGAGCGACTGCGCCCATTTTTGGAAGTGACCGGTTCCACCGAAGATATTTTTCTCGATTGGGGCGATACGGAAACTTTCTCTCTCAAGCTTGGCCGCGGCGAATGCGCCGCCTGAACTGGCGAAAACTTCGGTGTTAAAAGGTCAGTGGGACAGGCATTCCTGCCTGTCCGCCTTGAAGCGCGCCAAGCACGATCTGTCCAGCATCATTATGCCTATTCGCTTTTCCGCTGCTGCACTCCTCTTACCGCGCCAAGAATCAAGTTGTACGCGGCTTGGCGCGAAATGCCGGTCTTGTCGTGATCGTCGTAA
This sequence comes from Acidobacteriota bacterium, assembly GCA_003224105.1. Lineage (GTDB taxonomy): Bacteria > Acidobacteriota > Terriglobia > Acidiferrales > UBA7541 > Acidiferrum. The sequence continues at coordinate 4,482 of QHYL01000269.1, forward strand.
GGCATCGCCGCCACTCCGAACGCGACAACCTTTTCGTACCTAAACATCTCTGTGATTGCCGCCGCCAGTTCCGCGCTTGTAGGCCCATTGGGAACAGGAAGCGCCGCGCCGGGCACTTCCTTAGGATCGAGCCCGTCCATGTCCACATGAACGTAAATCACGTCGGTAA
>QHYL01000270.1 GCA_003224105.1 Acidobacteriota bacterium
CGAAATCGCCGCCAATCCCTACGCGACGATTCTCGGCGCGCCCGAAAGCAGCGAGCGCCGCCTCAATGTCGCGCAATCGTTCAATGGCGTCGGTTACGTCGTCGCGCTTTATGTCATCGGGCCCATGATCCTTTCCGCGACGGTGCCGAGCGCCGGCGAGCTCGCACGCCTCAGCCCCGCGGCCTTGCAGGCCTATCGCGCGGCGCAAACCGCCACGGTGCGCATTCCGTATTTGGTCATCGGCGGTATTTTCCTTGTGGTGGCAGCGATTATTTACTTCGCGCATCTGCCGGAAATCCGCGAGTCCGCCGCGCCCGAAGATGCCGGCGCTTCCGCAAGCTGGCGCGGCGTTCTCGCGCACAAGCATCTGGTCACCGGCGTTATCGCCCAATTTCTCTATGTCGGCGCGCAAGTTGGAGTCGGCAGCTTCGTGATTCGCTTTGTAATGCACGCGCAGCCGCTTCTTGGCCCGCGCGCAGCTGCCCGATATTTGGTGATGCACGCCGTGGGCTTCATGATTGCACGCTTCGCCGGTTCCGCGCTCATGAAGACGATTCAGGCGGCGCGCCTCTTGGCCGTTTTCGCCGCTGGCGCGCTGGTTTGCGCAGTCGTCGCCACTTCCAGCGCCGGCATCATCCCGATTTACGCGGTCGTGTTGATCGGCTTCTTCCACTCCATCATGTTTCCCACGATTTTCGCGCTGGGCATCAAGAATCTGGGCCCGTTCACCAAGCGCGGCTCGTCGCTGATGGTCATGGCCATCATCGGGGCCGCCGTCGTGCCGCCCATCATGGGCAAAATCTCCGACCTCTCGAACATTCAGCGCTCCTTCTGGGTTCCGCTGCTTTGTTACGCCTACGTTTTGTATTTCGCGGTAGCAGGGTACAAACCCAAACCGGCGCTCGCGGCGACGGAAACTGCCGCCGCTGAGGTCTAACGACGACCGCCGAGGTCCAAAAACAAAATGACCAAACGCTACTGCCTGACGCTGGACTTGAAGGACGATCCGAAACTGATTGCCGAATACCGGCGCTACCACGAAAAAATCTGGCCGGAGATCACGAAAAGCATTCGCGACGCGGGAATCGAAGACATGGAGATTTATCTCCTTGGGACGCGGATGTTCATGGTGATGGAAGTGAGTGAGGGCTTTTCGTTTGAAAGGAAGGCGAAGGCCGACGCGGCGAATCCCAAAGTCCGCGAGTGGGAAGAGCTGATGTGGAAGTTCCAGAAGCCGCTGCCCAACGCCAAACCCGGCGAAAAGTGGATGCGACTGGAGAGGATTTTCAAGTTGGACCAGTGAGCGTTCCGGACCAAAATCAGGCGTGGCCGATACTATCTGGGTACCCCACCCTCTCCCCAGTTTTTTTGTAACTGCGCATTCCAAAGCACTTAGCTCTCGGCATAAGGCGTTTAGAATGAACAGTTCCATCGGGTGTCCAGAAATGCGCATTCTAAAGGGGTTAGGGCGCGTCAAGAATGGCGCGGGTTGAGGTATTACTTCTGAGATAATTCGCCGGTGCGAAAGCGTGCCGCGGGCCGGGGGAGGGACGGAAAACGGGGGATCGGAACTAACTCGGAGGACTCCGAGGACGCAGAGTACCCTGAGGTTGGTCGGAACCCTCGATGCTCGGGGTGAAGGTGTAGCGGGGGCTATTTGAAGGACCGCCGGGCGGGGGGACATAGAGTGCAGGCTTGGGCCTGCTCACCAGAAAAGGAAGGATAGCACATTATTAGCGATTGGTAAGATATTATTCCGGGAAAGGCTGAAATCGATGGTTGAATGGTCGTGGAGACGGGTCGAAAGGTTTTAGCGCACAGGGAGCGAAGCAAGAAGAAGGCAAAGTATAGGTCGTAGAGCGGGATATTCCGGCTGCTGCCCGGAATTTGCGATGTCCTGCAAAGAGAAGAGCGGACGGCCTCGGAAGGCCGTCCCTACAAAGAAGCGGAAAAAGCGAAGATGCCGATCTAATAGCGGCGCTGCATTCAATTCTCAGAATGGCAGTATAATCCGCGTCGATTGGGGGCGGAGGGGAGATCATGGGAACGCAGATTGCGCCAATGTTGGCGGTGAGCGACGGAAGGGCCGCGATCGCATTTTACAAGGCGGCGTTTGGCGGGACGGTGCTGTGGGAACTGGACGGCGCGGTGGCGGGACTGGAGATTGACGGCGCGCCGTTTTTTCTCGCGGAAGAGGCGCCCGAGTATGGCACGCGCGGGCCGGCGTCAGCGGGATTCACCACGGTGCGGATTGAGCTGTTTGTAGACGATCCGGTGGCGGTCCATCGAAAAGCGTTGGCAGCAGGAGCGCGAGAGCACAGTCCCGTGCGGGAGCACGAGCACGAGACGAAGGGGCCGCGGCCGATCCGGCGGATGCTCCAAGGCGCGGTGCTGGATCCGTTTGGGCATCTGTGGCTGATAGGGAAGTTCCTGGAGTAGCGAGGAAAGCGGAATTAGGAGAAGAACAAAAAGCAGGGAGCGGAAGAACCGGGGATAGAAATTCAATTGATACTCTCACTGCGGAATGCGGTAGGAAATACCAGCGTCGGGCAACCGCGCAAAAATGTGGAAAAAAGAGGCGCGGACCGCTTCGGTTGCCTATCTATTTGGCTTATGCAGGTTGATACGACGGATCTTTTATATCGCTTACAAACTTTCTAGAGACACTTCTGGTAAACACGTGTCCTGATACCTAGATGTGGACATTGCCGAGAGCTTTAGATGTCGCCAAAGACAGGACCTTGACACCCCCAACTCTGTGTTCTAAGTTTCCGCACAAGCTAGCACAGCGCAAGTTTTGAAAAATTAGTTTTAAGGCTTTTTGGCGCGCCGCAGCATTGCAGAGTCATCGCTGCCACCCGCATCCGGGTGCTTTGGCTTTTGCAGTTTCTGCTCACGACGTACCGGAAGAAGGTACCCGTGTACCGGTCTTACGAGATTCTTGAAGTTTTGCAGGATGGTTCCACCATAAGGCGAAACGTGGTCTCCGACCTGGAATTTGCCAAAGTAACGCTCGAAGCTTTAGCCAAACACACCACAAACGAATGCATCGCCGCCGATGAAAGAACCCACCAGATTGTCGCGCAGTTGAATATCCCTCCGACAAAGCGAATGCTCAAACGGATTTTCCAGATTGCTTACGACGAAGAAGCCGGTCTACGCAGAGCCGAGCTGCTGAGAAGCCGCGGCTACGGCGTGATTTCTGTTTTGGGCAACGAAGCCGCCAAAGTTCTCCTATCCTTCATCCAGAAATACGACCTCTTCATCATTGGTCACGCCGCACCGGAGGAATGCAGGGAAGAAATGTTGAACTGGCTGAGAGAGAAATACCCGGAGGTCAAAATCCTGGCCTTGAATTCGCCGCATCAGCCGCTTCCCAATGCCGATTGCAATGCGTTAGCGAGCGACGCTGAAAGCTGGCTGTTGTTGATCGCAGAACGTGTCGCGATGAGCGTTCTGCACGCTGGATCCTGATTGCCTCTTTGGCCCGCGCCAGCCGTTTTGGCGGTCGCTTGCTTTTCATCGTTTGCTTTTCATAAGTTCTCGCCCGTAACATACGCGAATACATGAACAGAGGAAAGGTAACGATGGCAGCGGTCATTTTTCTATTCATTTTTCTATTGGTGGGCTGCGGCAAGCCCAGCCGGATAAGACGAGTGGTCGTCTCCTATCCGGAACACTGGAATGACAGGGAAAGCCGAAACTGCGTGCTGGCAGGCGATGACCCCGTCAGCAAGCTCCCGCATCTGAATTGTGACCTTCCGGCAACAGATAAACCGCGAAGCCGAATGTTGATTATGGACGTGAAGTTTGCTACCACTCCGGAGAGGCAGCAGTACGTTGAATGGACTTGCCGGCGAACCCATAGCTCTCTCATCTGTGGGAATTAACCTGCGCGAAAGAACAGCCAGAAAGCCACGGGGACGCCCCGACAAGGCCGGGTTAAGCGCCGTTGCAGCAAAGTGCAAGGAAAGGTCTGGATCACAAGGTGAAGCAGCGACCAACCAATAGACCGAAAAGGTGGTAGAGGCGTTAACGATTCCTCCGTTACGGAGCGAAAAGACATCGAAAGAACAGGAAAACTCGCGCCGCAATGCGGGAATGGCACGGGCGATTGCGTAAAGTTTACAAACCGCGCGCAGATTTACGCTGACATAGAAACCCTTAGGTTTCGGGTAACACGTCGCAACACGCAAATTCCACAGGACTTACACGGCGGGCCGTTTGGCCCCTAAATCGCAAACCCTAACTGTGCCAAGGCTCCTCATCCCTATTTAGTCCCCAACAACCGGAGGCCAAAACCCTGTGACAGGGCCGGGAACTCGTAGTGTGTCCGCCCTGCGGCAAGACAGCAAAAAGCGAGTCGAGGTAAGGACTCATGAAGCCAACCATCTTGCTTGTGGAAGTTGCTTCGGACGATCGAGAAAACCAGAGAGCCTTCCTGGAGAGCCAAGGCTACGAAGTCCTTATCGCGGAAAGCGAGGAAGCCGCGGAGCAACTGTGCGTGCGGCTTCAGCCCGACCTGGTGCTGCTGCACGATCATCATCCGCGACTCGCGGGCGCCGATCTTTGCCGCCGGATGAAGCAAGACCCTCTCAATAAGCTGACTCCCATCGTGTTGATTTCCTCCTCGCCGACTCCAGCAGAAGCCCTGCGAGCGCGAGAAGCCGGCGCGGCAGATTACTGGGAGACGCCATGCT
>QHYL01000271.1 GCA_003224105.1 Acidobacteriota bacterium
ATAACTTACCAGCAGCAGCGACCCTACACTTTCTACGCCTACCCATCGCTCAGCCAACGCTTCGCACACGAACCAGCGCTGGCCTTCCCAATCTAAACAGCCCGCCGGATTGAGCCGCCGCACGATGCTCCCGCTCGGATATTCCCACTCGCGCGGCTTGGGCTGGTAGGGTCGCGTACTGGCACGGTAGCGCGCCACCGGCCGCTGCATTCCTAGCGCCTCATGCGGTCGTTCCTCGTTGTAGATCCGCCGCACTTCCCGCAGCGCCGCGGCCCATTCGGCAAACTGCTGCGGCTTACCACGATGGCGAATCGCTTCCTCCAGTGTGCGATGAAAGCGTTCCACTTTTCCTTGCGTCTGCGGATGATGCACCCGCCCGTAATGCAGCCGAATCTCTTGTTCGATCAGCCACACCGACAGCCACGTCAGTCCGTAGCCGTTCGTCGCGCCCCACCACAGGGCATCATGATCCAACAGCAGCGCTACCGGTAGCCCGTATTGCTCGAAGGTCTGCATTAAGCAGCGCTGCACCCATTCTGCAGTCCACGCCGATAACCCGTGTAGACCCACTAAATAACGGCTGTGATCGTCCAGGATGGAAAGCGGATAACAGTTCCCCTCGCGCAACCGGTATTTCCCCTTGCCATCCATCTGCCACAACTCGTTGGGCGCACTGCGCTCGAAACGCTGTGGTGCCGGAGCATGGCTGTTCCATTTGTTCACCAGCCCGCGGCGTTTCAAGATGCGGTTGATGGTGACCACCGGCAGCTCCTGTCCTTGCTCACGCAGCAACACTTGCAGCTTTCTCGCACCCCAACCGTACTGGAGGCGCAACGCAACCGCCAACTCCTCCACTTCCGGTGCCGTCTGTCTCGGACTGTGCAGCGGCCGCCGACTGCGCTCCACAACACCGGTCAGGCTGCTGGCTTGCTCCAGTCGCTTCCTCCACACATAGCCCGTCGGCCGGGACACGCCAAACTCCCTGCACAACCCGGCCATCGTCTCCTGACCACTCAGGGCTCGGATCGCAAACCGCACTCGCTGTTCCTCCACATCCCTCTCCATCCAGGGCATGGTTCTGAACCTCCTGGTTCAGAACTCTATCTCGCCCAGGTGTAAAAGATGTCCTGATACAGCCTGTAAAGAATGTTGTGAGACCGTACAGCACTGCTGCGCCCACGTTCTATATGCGCAGTTACAAGCAAACACCGTGTTTTGCCCGGTTTTGGCTGCAGTTGTCCGTCCGTAACCCCTTTAGAATGCGCAGTTACAAAAAAGAGGGGGGAGAGTTTCGACCAAGGAAAGAACGCCGACCGGCCAGACCGAAAGTCTTGGGTTGGAGTGAGCCCGGGAACGCCTACTTTTGTATCCGTTATCTCCGGGCTATGCTATAACCGTGCAGCCGTGGATTTCACCGCGAATCCGGAGGACTCTCAGCTGGCAAAGGCCTGCGATTCCTTGGAAACAGCTTCGCAAGCCGGCCAGGTTCCGGGGCTTCTCGACAAGCAGCGGGGAAACGAAGATCCGTCGCGGTATTGCCCGGTGTGCTCGCAGCGGCTGGAATCGCGTCGTTGCAAGTTGATTTGTTTGGTCTGCGGCTATTACATGTCCTGCGCGGATTATTACTGAAGGAAGAGAAGAGAGAACAGAAGGGCCGAGCAAAGTGGCCTGAAGAGTGGGCTTGGATTTGACCGCTGGCGGGTCTTCGATTACGATTCATCGCTCCCGGTTAACCCTGATTTGATAAGCTTTACGGCTCCGGCACGGGTTGCCGCCGGAACCTCTTTCGGAACGAGGAGGAAAATAACATGGCATTGAAGATGACCAATCGTGAAGTGGATGGCGTCTCTGTGGTGGCGCTGGACGGCCGCATCGTGCTGGGCGAAGAAAGCAACGCGTTGCGCGAAAAAGTGAAGGGCTTGATCGCCGCGGGTAAAAGGAAAATTGTCCTGAACATGGACAACATTACGTTTATCGACAGCGCCGGATTGGGCACCCTGGTAGCCGCGCATCACAGCGCCAAATCGCAAGGCGCCGGGCTGCGGCTGTGCCATCTGGGCAGCAAATTCCAGGAAGTTTTGCAAATCACCAAGCTGATGACCGTCTTCGATGTTTACAACACCGAAGCGGAGGCCGTGGCCAGCTTTTCCAAGGGCGCCGGAGCATAAACGTCCGAGCCGGATTCTGGTTGCCGAGGACGGTGGTTTTGCGCCTGTGGCATTTGCCGACGGGCGCAGTGCAGCGCGCCTTACCTGGCGTTTTCCAGCAAGCTAAGCGAGGATTCGCCCCGCCAGGCAGGACTTTTACCTTCCCAATTTCGAGGTTCGAGTTTCCAATGCGAATTTCTCATTTCGAAATTCCGAATCCGGCATGAAGTCGAAATCCAAACCCATCGCCAAATCGTTCAAAGCGACTCTGGAGCGCATGCAGGGCAATCTCGGCTGGGTGATCATACGAATTCCGTTCGACGTGGAGAAGGTGTGGGGCGCGCGCGGGCGGCTCCGCGTGAAAGGCGAAATCAACGGCTTTTCGCTTCGCACCACCCTCTTCCCTACGAGCAGTGGCTCTCACTTTTTGCTGATCACGAAGCGTATGCAAGCCGGCGCCCATGCGCGTGCGGGCATCACCGCGCATTTTTGGCTCGAGCCGGACCTGGAAGTGCGAAAAGCGATCATGCCACTGGAATTGAAGCGAGCGTTCTCTCAGGACCGCTTGCTGCAACGTTGGTTCGACAATTTGAGCTTTTCCATGCGCCGATGGATCTGCAATGAGGTGGCCCAGCCGAAAGGTGCTGAAACCCGAGTGCGCCGCGCGGAGCGAATCGCGGAACAATTGATGGCCACGATGGAAGCCGAGCGAGAGCTTCCTCCCATCCTGAAAGCGGCCTTCGCGCGCGACCCGCGAGCTTTTGAAGGCTGGCAGCGAATGACTCCTACGCAACGCCGCCATAATTTGCTCGGTATCTTTCACTATCGCAGCCCGGAGTCGCGCGAACGCCGCATCGCCAAAATGCTGGAGGAGGCGGTCGCGCGCGCCGGTAGCGGCGATCGCGGACAAAAAGAAAAAAGAGCCACGGTGAGCGGCTCTTTTGAAGAATTGGAGTAGTTCACCGAAAAAACTTAGCAGGAGCGCAGCGAAGCGGCGAGATCGAGATTGGCCTGCAAACGCCGATCGACCTGGACTGCGGCGTAACGCGCGCAGACGACGCGCTCGCGTTCGCTCCAGGCAGTCAGCATCGGAAGCAAGCCCAAACCTTGCAGAAGGCGGTAATAAACGCGCACAAGACCAAGACCGCCCTGATTGGGCTTCAAATCCGGAGTCAAGTTGTGAAGTTCCGCCAGAGTTTCAAAATGCTGAGGGAAGAGGCGCCCGTCTTCGACATGGGCGGCGGCAAGCACACGGTCCGAGACGGGCAGCGCAGCGACGCCTGCCAGCACCGCCCTCCAGTAATAGAGAGCAAACTGTGACAGGGCCACAATCGAGATCGTGAATAGCATGGTGGCTAACATTCCCTCAGCCTCGTAAGGGGATTGTGCCAGGGCGAAAAATAGCTTCCAATAGCTCCGAAGTACTAGTGTGATAGGACGATTAGCTGTCTCCGTTTGGAAACAAAGCATTTGCGAAGCCGGGGCTTGCTTAAAGAAGCCTTGCCTTGGCTACTTATCCCGGCCTATCCTCCCTCCTATCCGTTAGTTACGGGCTTGCATGCGTTGAGGCGTGAAAAAGCATTACCAGGAGGGCTAGGCGATGGCTCGGACGCGGATGATAGTTTTAGGCGGCGCGGGAATCATGCTCGTTGCCGCTTGCTGGTTGCTTGCACAGCACTCCCTGCTCGGCAAACCCGCCGAGAACCATGAAGTCGACCGCGCCGCCATCAACGCCGTATTGAAAGCGCAGCAGACCGCGTGGAATCGCGGCGATGTGGATGCCTTTCTGGTTGGATACTGGCAGTCGCCGGAATTGACGTTTTCAGGCAGCAACGGAGTCTCGCGCGGCTGGGACGGCGTGCTCGCGCGCTACAAGAAGAATTATCCGGACCGCGCCACCATGGGCGAACTGAATTTCTCGGACTTGGAGGTTCGCTTCCTGGGTTCTGATGCGGCGCTTGTTTTAGGCAAGTGGCATTTGAAGCGCGAGATGGGAGACATCGGTGGAGTGTTCAGCCTGGTTTGGCAGAAGTTCCCGGAAGGCT
>QHYL01000272.1 GCA_003224105.1 Acidobacteriota bacterium
CTCTTGCAAATCTAGGATTACCCGATTACCCCACGACAGAAGGCGAAAGCCCCACGCGCCCGCAGGACTCCCAGTTTAACTCTCCAATTATACCTGAACGAAGGACCAGGCTGAGTCATATCTTTTGCGATTCCTGGGCAGGCCTCGCCCGGCTGTCCCAATTCCTTCTGATGCCGTTGCCGCCCGCCAGGGGTTGCCTCGACCTCGTCCGGCTTCCTCCTACTCCTTGAACTTCTTGCTCGGAGTCGCCTGCTTGGCCCTTTGCAGTTCAAGCACGTCCGCCCCGGTATCCGAGCTCCCCAGCAGCCATTTGCTGAAAAAGTCCCCCCGCGCCACGATGACATAACTGATGATGGGCATGTAGCTGTGCCGCATGCCGGGGAACACCATCATTTCGAACCGCTTGTTGGCCTTAATCAGCGTGTCCGCCAGTCGCATCGTATTCACCATGCTGACGTTATCGTCCATGTCCCCCGTGGTCAGCATCAAGTGTCCCTTTAAGTTTTTCGCCAATTCGGAGTTTTTGTCGATCTCGTACAAAAACTTCTCCGTTCCATCTTTTTGCGCCTCTTCTCTCACGCCATGGTATTTCTCGCTCCACGTATTGTTGTACACGTTGTTGTCGTGGTTTCCTGATTCCGACCATCCCGCCCGGTAAAAATCAGGGTATTGCAGCATCGCCGCCGCGGTCATAAATCCGCCTCCGGAGTGGCCCCACATCCCCACGCGGCTCAAATCCATGTAGGGATGCGTCGCCGCCAGCCGCTGCAATGCCGCCTTTTTGTCTGCCAAGCCGTAATCCCGCAAATTTCCGTAACCATAACTGTCGTACCATTTGTCCCTCTGCGGGCTTCCGCCGCGATTGCCGACTTCGATCACCACAAACCCCAGTTGCGCCAGCGGCACGTTGGGGCTTTTCGGCGAGAACGCCTTGGTCACTTGCTCTACCTGCGGCCCCGGATACACGAACTCGATCACGGGATACTTCCGGCTCGCATCGAAATCGAACGGCTTGTAAATCACTCCATAAAGATCCGTCACGCCGTCATCGGCTTTTACCTTGAACATCTCGGGATATTTGAATCCCGCGGCGATCAGTTGCGAAACATCCGTCGTTTCCAGTTCATTGAGCGCAGTCCCTTGGCCATCCAGCAGCACAGACTTCGGTGTCGTATCCACGCGCGAAAACGTATCCACAAAATACTTGCCGGAGTCCGGCCAGCTTACCGCGTGCGTGAAGTTTCCGGGTGTCAGCAGCTTTATCCCGCTCCCCTCAAGCCCTACGCGATACAAGTGCGTGTAGTAGGGATCTTCTCCCGCTTCGCGCCCGTTTGCCGTGAAGAAGAGCGTCCGCGTTTTGTCGTCCACGGAACCGATTTGATCGGTCACGTATTCGCCCGACGTGATTTGGTTCTTCAGCTTTCCTTGCCCGTCATACAAATAGAAGTGGCCCCAGCCGTCCCGCTCTGACCACCACAGCAGTTCCTTGCCGTTTCCCACCAGCCGCAGCGGTTTTTGCGTCATCCACACGTTCGAACGCTCTTCGATCAATTTCTGTACCTTTCCCGTCGTGCTGTCCGCCACGTCCACTTCCACTTGCCGAAAATCCCGGCTCCGGCTCGTGAAGTACAGATTGTCCGAAGTGTCCGCCACCCACTTTGGGTTCTGGCGCACAAATGGCGCAGGATTCAGGCGGTTTTCCTCTTGTTCCTCGCGCTGTTCTTCCCGGTCGCGCTCCGTTTGTGCGGCATCTTCAATCGTCAGCACCTCATCCACAAAACTCTTCGGCTGCACCACCACGCGCTGCTTGCTTGGCACATCAAAAATGTTGATTTCTCCAAGCGGGACGTTGGTTTCTCCGGGCAGGGGATAGCTGCGGCTCTCCAGCAGGGGCCGCGGATTCGTCAACGAATGAATCACCCAATAGTCGCCCACCTTGCGGTTGTCTTCCCGCTCCAGCGCAAACTTTTTCGAATCCTTCGACCAGTGAATCGTCACCGACGGTGTCCGTGGCCCCACTTTGTTTGTATCGCCCTTGTTCTGTTTCTTGAGTTGCTCTTCCTGCTCCGGAAGCAGCACTCGCGCATAGCTGTATTTTTCAACGCCGTCGGTGGTTAATTGCGTTTCCACCACGCTTGAATCGCCTGGTTTTTTCAGTGCTTTTGCGTAGTTCTCCGCGTCCATCAGATAGAGGTTGTGTCCTCGCGCAAACACAACGGTCTTTTCATCCGGCGAAACGGCGGCCCACATCGGTTTTTTCCTGGGCGGTTCGAAATTGTCCAGCCGCGTCACTTTCCCCGTCGCAAGGTCGTATTCGAAATAAAGCGTGCGGGTTTCTTCCGGTTTCTCTCCGGCAGCACCTCCCGCTGCGGCCTGACCTTGCTGTTCTCCCTGCTTCATCTCTCCTTCTTTGCCCTGCTCTTCGACATCCTCCTGGCTCTTTTCCTTTTTGGGCTCGTTTGGTACCACCGCGTTCTTTCGAATCTCCACTTCAAATCGCATCTTCGTGTCTTTGTCCACCAGCTTCAGCCGTTTCACCGGCAGGTGCTGGGAGTCATACGGGAGATTCGTCAGTGTGGAGAGCGCGGCGGCCACCTTGGCGTTGTCCCAGAGCGGAGTCTTGGACCTCTTCGCCGGGTCTACAACGTGGTAGCGCGTTCCCTCCGTGGTCTGGTAGCTGTACCAGAATTTGTCGGACTCGCTGAACCAGTGCGGCGTCACCGTCAGGTCAAACACCAGTTTGTTCACGGCATCCGGCAGAAACCGTTCTTCGAGCGCATAATTGGGCGCAACGTGCACCGGCGCATTTCCCGAAGCCGCCTCTGCCTTCGGAGTCGCCAAAGCACTCTCCTGTCCGGCCCAAGCCCGCGCCACAAGCAAACTTGCCGCTAGCAACCCGAAATACGCCGCCAGCTTCATTACCCGATTCCCGCCAAGGACCTCTTTCTGCTTCGCATCTGCCACTCTCATCTTCGATTTCCTCCACCTCGAACCACTCCGACGCTCCAAAGGCCGCACATTATAGACCCATTCCGGGCTCGCGCACGTTTCACCCTTGAGGCAAATAAAAGGCCCCGGGGGACGCAGCTTGCGTCAAAGCCAGGGAATATTTCCGTTTTTTTGGGGGGTCTATTCAACAAGGGGTGGCACTATTACCGGTCGCCCAGAAATGCTAGTCTGTCCAGAGTGCTTATGAAACGTGCCCTCGTCATAGGTCTTCTGCTGGTCGCCGCGATCGCGGCTCCTCCCCTCGCTCACCACGTTCAGAAGGCTCAGATCGCTCGAATGTCTCTCAAAGTTGGCGATCCCGCGCCCGATTTCGCTCTTCTTACCAACGAGTGGAAGACCGTCAAGCTCAGCGACTATCGCGGCAAGAAAAATGTTTTCCTTGCCGTTTACGTCCTCGCGTTTTCCGAAGGCTGCACGAAGCAAATGCGCGCCGTTCAGGCCGGCATTGATTCCGGCCGCATCCCCACCGCTGACACCGAAGTCTTCGGCGTGAGCCTCGACAGTCCGGCGGCAAATGCCGCCTTTGCCGAGCAGAACAGCCTCCACTTTCCTCTGCTGAGCGACATGAATCACAAAATGCTTAAGATTTACGGCATCCTGAAAACGTATAGCGTCGAGAACGAGGATTATCAGTGGGCTCTCCGGGCGAACATCGTTATTGATAAGCAGGGAATCATCCGCTTGATCGACGAAGGCGACAACGCCGTGGACCCCAACACGGCGCTCACTCTTTGCACCACCATGCACAAGCAGCCTGCCTCCGACTAAGCGGACTGCCACGTTTCTCGCGTAATTTGCCGCGCGCTGACACAGAATGGCCGAGCAGGTGCCAAAGTACGAACCCTCAGTGTTTTTGTTTGGCTTATTGTGGGTATATCTGATTCGAGGGGGGCTTCAGCTAGTTCGAGGTGCCTGTTGCGGCGTACGTCTCTTTGGCGGCGTCGCCATACAGGTGCAGAAGCTGCGAGGCGCGTTTAAGCAAATCCGAAGGCATATCCCCCGGTTGGTAGTCTACCCAGCCCGTGGTGTACGCCAGCGAGATTCTCTTCCCGGCGCATTCCAGGTCCATCGAGCCCATGCGATTCAACACCTGCGTCACTTCGCCGACATTGCACTTCGGCAGCACCAGCACGAAGTCATCGTTGGACAGCCGCACGGCATAGTCTGAGCCGCGGCTCACTTCCTTCAGCCGCCTGGCAAACTCTTTCAATGCCTGATCGACCGCGGTCTTCCCGTACTGCTGGGTCAAATCTCCCAAATCTTCCAGGTGAATGGTGGCCAGGCTCAGCGCCGTGTTGTGCCGTTTGGCGCGCGCGATTTCTCTTCCCAGATGCAGCAGCGCGGAAGTTCGCGTATACAACCCTGTCACCGAGTCCACGGTAGCCGTATCGTCCGCAGCCGCTCCGTTTTCTTCGGCTCCCGCGGCCGGCTCAGTCGCCTGCTTGCGCAGTTTGCGGAACGACCGCTGGCGGTAAATCATCCAGCCGTTGAAAAGAAGGAGCAAACACAAGATTCCCCAGCGCGCCTGCTCGGGGGTCAATTCGTAGAAGTGATCTTTGTGCCGGAACAGCCGCGAGAACTGAGTAAGCAGCAATCCCGCCGCGGAAAGTACCGTCACGGTGAGCGCCGAAAACCACAGCCACCATTCGCGACGCCCCAGCTTTTTCAGGTCCATTGCGGCGGACTGCCCATAGTAACTCGGGGGCCCTTCCAGGGGGGAGGGTTTGGTCGCTAGGCTTACGCGATCTCCGAACTCA
>QHYL01000308.1 GCA_003224105.1 Acidobacteriota bacterium
GGCTGTGCCGGAGCGATTAACGCCGAATGTGCCGGGAACGCACTCGTATACGATTTCGCCGAATGCGGAATGGGCGTTTCATACTTTCACTTCGTTCGAAGTGCCGCCAGCATTTGACGTCGTGCACCTGCCCGATCACAAGGTGATGCGTAAGACGGTAGACAATGCCGCTGTTGCCGAGCGCGCAAAACCGCTATCGGGTGGGCCAGCGGAATTTGTAAAGGTGGCCGCGGGCAACGGCTTGGTGGTGGATGCGTGGCTGATGAAGCCGCCGGATTTTGATCCCGCGAAGAAGTATGCGCTGATCGTGTATGTGTACTCAGAACCGGCTGGACAGACCACCGCGGACCGTTGGCCCTCTATGTTCATCAGGGCCTTAACCAGCGCGGGTTATCTGGTGGCGAGCTTCGATAACCAGGGGACGCCCGCTCCTCGCGGCCGTGAATGGCGCAAGATCGTTTATGGAAACGTAGGGCAGCTCTCATCCCAACAGCAAGCGGCTGCTTTGCAATCGCTCGAAAAAACTCATCCCTACATTGATCCGAAACGCGTCGGCGTGTGGGGATGGAGTGGCGGTGGAACGGAAACCCTGGATTTAATGTTTCGCTATCCCGACGTTTACAGCGTGGGCGTTTCCGTGGCGTCGGTGCCGGATCAGCGGCTCTATGACACCATTTATCAAGAGCGGTATTTGGGTTTGCCGCAGGACAGTCCGAAAGCTTACGAACAAAGTTCGGCGATCAATTTTGCTTCTGGACTGCGCGGAGATTTGCTGGTGATGCACGGCTCGGGTGATGACAACGTGCATTTTCAAGGGTTCGAATTGCTGGTGAACAAACTGCTCTCTCTCGGAAAGCAGTTTGACATGCGCGTATATCCCGGCCGCACGCACTCTATTTCGGAAGGCAAGGGAACGACGCAGGATGTTTATACAAATATTCTGGGCTACTTTGAAGATCACTTGCCGCCCGGCGCGTCCAACGCGCCTGCTCACTGACAAGTGTTATTGAGACGTGATCCAGGTGACTGCGGCCTTCCATTCGAATATCGCTTCGAATGGCACATCTCATTTGGCACTTCTCATTGAGGGCGTGATGACTTGCGGGGTGGGCGGGCATTTCTGCACTTCTCCCGCAGAGTCGCAGACCAACTCACGCCGAAGAAAATCACCTCGCTGAGACGAATAGGTCTCCAAGAAACACACAGGGCTTTCCGGTCTAGGACGAAAATACCACCGGTTCCCCCTTGACGTGGCCCGCCCGAGTGGTATCGTTCGCTCATGTAGTGTTCACAATCCATTCACGAAGTCGTCAGGAGGAACGCATGGCTAGCGCGCAGCGGGCACCTCGGGACGTGCTTCTCCAGGCAGACGCTGAGTACCGGCGTCTGGCAGAGCAGCACCACCAGTATGACCTAGAACTCCAACGCATCTCGAAATCCCCCTACCTCAACGCAGAAGACCTCCTCGAAGAAATCAAACTGAAAAAAATGAAATTGCACTGCAAAGATGAAATGGAGCGGATTGCTGCCCGCATCCTGCGAGAGCAGCGAGATCCAAGCAATACCAGCTTTGCGGCATAGGAAACTGTCGTAGAATGGCCATGCTTGCCCGCGGCGCTTGGCTGCGAGTGAAGAGGCGGAGGTCTACTCCAGTCCGCATGGTCAAAGAAGGCTATTTCTTTGGATTGCCGCTGCTGGCGTTGGGCGGCTTGGGTTTTCTCCTGCATTGGTATTTCACTGCGGCAGTTCTGGTGTTTCTCGCCTTATTTGTGTTCTCTTTTTTTCGCGATCCGGACCGCGTGATCCCCGCCGAGCCTGAGGCCATAGTGTCACCCGCGGACGGACGCGTCGTTGTGGTTACTGATGAAGAGAATGCCGGGCGTCCGGGGCAGCGCGTGAGTATTTTCTTGGCGATCTGGAACGTGCACGTGAACCGCGCGCCGGCTTCCGGAACGATTGCGAAGATGGATTACCGGCCCGGGAAATTTTTAGCGGCCATGCGGGAACGCGCTTCGTTCGAAAACGAGCAGAATGTGTTTACGCTTGCGACCGAATCCGGCGAAATGGTGTTTAAGCAGATTGCGGGGCTTATCGCACGCCGAGTAGTCTCTTGGAAGAAAGCCGGCGAACAAGTCATGCGCGGAGAGCGCATCGGGCTCGTGCGATTTGGCTCACGAGTGGATGTTTGGCTGCCGAAAGGCGCGGAGATTCTGGTAAAAGTGGGAGAAAATGTAAAAGGTGGGGCCAGCGTGATTGCAAGGTGGCCCGCGAAATCCTCGCAAAGGCAAACGGCCGGGAAGAGCGCGGCAGACCTAGAAGCTAGCCTGATGGAGACAGGGAAGCGATCGTGAACATGCTCGAGACAGACCAGCACGAGATTCCTTTCGAGGAACGGCGCTACCGCAATCAGAAACTGCGCCGCAGAGGCATCTTCCTCATTCCCAGCCTCTTCACCGTGGGCAATTTGCTTTGCGGCTACTATGCGGTCGTTGCGGCGCTGCTGGGCGGTGCTGACAATTTTGACCTGGCCGCGAAAGCCATTGGCTTTGCGATTTTGTTTGATTCACTGGATGGCCGCTTGGCGCGACTGTTGAAAGCGAATACGGATTTCGGCGTGCAGTTTGACTCGCTTGCGGACGTGGTGAGCTTCGGCATCGCTCCCGCGATCCTTGCCTACGCGTGGGGGCTGCGCGGCTTGCCGGGGGATGCTCCGGGGGCCTATCACGATCTCGCCCAACTCGCTTGGGTCTGCTGCTTAGCGTTCTTGATTTGCTGCGCGTGGCGGCTGGCGCGGTTCAATGTGCAAGGCATGGCCCCGGGCGGGTCGAAATACTTCATTGGCATGCCCACGCCCGCAGCGGCGGGCATGGTTGCTGCTTTGGTGCATGGGTTTAAGCAGCCGCTCCATGATTGGCACTGGTCCGTAGCGTGGTTTTTGCTCACCGCGGGACTCGGGGCATTGATGACCAGCGCCATCCGCTACTACAGCTTCAAGGACATACCCTTGACGCGAAAGCAGCCGTCACTCTCCATTGTGCTGCTCTGTTTGCTCGTGGGAGTGATCTGGCGTTACTCGGAGTACGCGCTCGTGATTATGGCTTCCGCCTATGCCGTGGTTGGGTTGACGTTGCACTTGGTGCGCTTCTTTCGGCACCGCTTGGTTTCGCGGACTGCGTGATCCATGTCCTCCATGGAACGGGAATCCCACCGAATCGTGATTGCGGGCGCATCTTCTCTGCTGGGCGCTGAGCTGAAATCATTGCTGGAAGAAAGCAAGTTTGCCGGCTGGGATTTTCACCTGCTCGATGAGGAAGAAGCCGCCGGAACATTGACCGAAGCGGGCGGAGAACCGGCGGTTATCCAGCCGGTGGAAGAAGGCAGCTTCGAAAGAGCGCGATTCATTTTCTTTACGGGCTCGCCATCCTTTACAAAAATGAATTTGGCGGCGGCAAAGCATTCCTCTGGGAAAATCGTGGACCTTTCGGGCGCGCTCGCCTGCGAAGGCGAAACAAGCATCTGGTTTCCCAAGCTCGACGAGCTGCGGGAAGCAGATTTTCCTTCTAGCGCTGCCACTTATGTCGTCCCCTCAGCGGCGGGGATCGCGGCAATTGCCTTGACGATGGCGCTCTTGCGATGCAGTACGCGTAGAATCGCCTTTCAATGGTTTCAGCCGGTTTCCGAGGCGGGCCGCGCAGGGATAGAGGAACTGGAGAGTCAGGCGGGACAACTGCTGTCATTTCAGAGCGTGGGGCAGCCGGTGTTTGACGCGCAGGTCGCGTTTAATATGCTGGACGCCTACGGTGCGGCGAGCGCTCATAGACTGGACACGGTATGTGAACGGGTTCGCGCAGAAGTGAAAGCGGGTTTGGGCAACTCGACGGTTGTGCCATCGATTCAAGTCATACACGTGCCCGTTTTTTACGGAACCATGTTTTCTGCATACGCTGAACTTGGTCCCGCTGCGGACGCACTAAAGATAATAAAAGCTTGTGCCGGCGCGGGGTTTGTATTGTCCGCCCACGGCGAAGCGAGCCCCAGCAATGTGAGCGCGGCAGGCGAGAAAGCGATTCAGCTCGCGCAACCGAAAGCCGATCCTGCTCATCCGGGAACATGGTGGTTCTGGGGAGCTGCGGATAATATTCGATTGCCAGCGTGGAATGCAGTGAAGCTGGCGGAGAAGCTGGCGTGAAGAAAAGTGGCGGGTGGCGAGTGGCGAGTGGCGAGACCAGCGGCAGCAACGGCCCGCAGTCGAATCGCTGTTTCGGCAGTCACAATTCCCAAAGTTTTGGTTTTTTTCTGACTAACAACTTAAAACGAAGAACTCACAGCTTCTTATTCACGGCACAAGTCTTATTGATCGTCCTTTTCATCTTCATCGCGTCCGCGGCTGGCTGCGGCTACCACGTCGCGGGACGGAGTAATGCGCTGCCAAAAAGCATTCATGTGATTGCCGTCCCGGCGCTAGAGAATAAGACGACGACTTACCGCATCGAACAGAGACTGACCGCGGCGACTGTGCACGAGTTCCTGGCCAAAACGACATACCGGGTGATCTCAGACCCCGCAAACGGCGATGCGGTGTTGCGCGGCAAAGTGCTCAGTCTGGAAGCCGTGCCGCTGTTGTTTGAGACCCCGACCACGCGGGCCACGACGATGTTGGTGACCGTGAAGTGCGAGGTCACGTTCGAAGAGCGCGAGACTGGGAAGATTCTGTATCACGCGGATAACTTCGTGTTTCGCAGCGAATACGAAATCCCCACGGTGGTGGATCCGAGCACCGGCCAGGTTAACCCCGGTACACTGGCAGGTTTTTTTGAGGAGCAGGATCCCGCGCTGGACCGCCTGGCGCAGGACTTCGCGGCGCGGCTGGTGGCGGTGGTGACGGAAGATTATTAGAAATGCTTAAAGCTTGCTTCAAGCCTATTAGAATGAGCAGGTTAGGAATAGGAATCTAAGGCAGGAAGCCGCAAGCTACTTTGCGGGGCAAAGTTTAAAGTAATACTTGAAGTGCGGGCCCAAACTCATTGATTCCTTTGGGCTTAGGGGGAGAGCAAGGCGGAATGGCGCGGATTTCGACTAATGAGCTGCTCTCGCGGTTGGAAAAGGGGAAACCTATCCCTGCGATTTTGCTCCTGGGAGAAGAACCCTACCTGCGGGACAGTTGCCGGAAGCTTTTGACCGAGAGGCACGTTCCGGAAGCGGCTCGGGCATGGGCGGTGTCGCGCTATTCGGCGGACCGTGGCGAGACGCAAGCCGCGCTGGAACAAGCGCAGACCATGGCCATGCTGTCGCCAGTGCAGGTTGTTTTTCTTGAGGATGCCGAAGCGATTGAAAGCCTCGGCGAGAAGAACCGTGAGCAAGCCGTCGACTTGCTGACGGCCTACTTGGAGAATCCTGCGCCGTTTACCATACTGGTCATCGAAGCCACGCAATTGGATCAGCGCATGAAATGGGGGAAACTGCTGACGGAGAAGGCGCTGGTGGTGGAATGCGGGCTGGGAGAAAACTTGAGCGAGCGGCAGGTTGCGGCGGTGGCGCAGGCCCGCGCGATGGCCAAGGAGCAAGGCGTCGAATTCGAACGAGGGGCGGCGGAAGATTTAGCGGAGTTTGTGGCTGCGGACTTGATGCGGCTGAAAATGGAAATCGAAAAGCTGGCGACGTTCGCAGCGGCGAGAAAGCAGATTCGACGAGAGGACGTGAGCGCGCTGGTGGTTTCCGAAAAGACGACCACCGTTTGGGAGTTGGCGGACCTGCTGGCTTCGCGGCAGGGGAAGAAGGCGCTGGAGTTTTTGGATCGCTTATTGCGCGACGGCGAACAGCCATTGCAAATGCTGGGTGCGATCACCTGGATGTACCGCAAGCTGATTGAAGCCAGCGAAGTGAAGGGTGTGAGCAACGGATGGCAAGCGGCGCGAGCGCTGGGGATGCGGCCGGAGCAGGCGGAATTAGCCTTGCAGAGCGCGCGAAAGATTCCGAAGCCGCGCTTGCTTGCAGGACTCGGAGCCTTGAAGCGGGCGGACGACCGCCTGAAAGGCGGCAGGGAAGATGCGCGCGCGGTCATGGAATTCCTGGTGACGGAGTTAACGGGTGGGGAAGCGTTGGCGGCACGAGGCTAAACGGACCTTGAGCCAGGCAAAGACGTTGGAATGGTCGAGGTTTTTGATCTGCAATCTTAGACGCGGTCTGCCAGCGTGATTTGAGAGTGGCGGACGCGGCGGTCGAAGTCGGTGAGTAGGGCGGCGGCTTCGGGAGCAACGACGGCGGCCTCAAGGTCGGAGCCAGCGAAACCACGAATGGCTTCGAGGGAACGCCAGGTGGTCTCGACGAAAATCTCAGCTTCGCTTGCAGTGTGAAGGACGGAAACATTCGCTCCGAGATAACCGGGCACGCGGCGAAGCTCGGGTAAAACGTTTTTAGAAAAGTGCTCGAGGTACGCAGGCAATTGCGTTTCTGAAGCGCGAGCGGACCAGTGCCGAAGGATGGCCCCCGCGGGGTCCGTGGGGATAGCCGAGGAAGCATGCTGTTCCTGGCCAACCACCACTTTCCAAGGCCGCACTTCCCACTTTTTGACCAGGCCATTTAGAACGTAGGGATCCTTGCGAGCGAAGTCCTCAACTCTACGTTTGTCATCGACGTGAAAAACCAACAGTGCACGGTCGACGGGATCGTCGAATGCGCCGGCGAGAACCAACTCGCCGCGCTCGCGCACTTCCCGCGCGATGCGCAAGTGCAGTTCGCGGAATTCGGCTCGGCGCGCGACGTAGTCGTCCACGGTTTCGTAGATCAGCGCGTAGTAGTTCATGGGATTCCACCCCTATTCGATGACAAAAGGAAAAAGACGGCTGTGGGCCGCCTGCGTCATGGAAAAATCTTTGGCAAGAAGAACGGCTCTTACTTCGCGGCCGCTTTGGCTTTTACGGCGTTGTAGGCAAGCGTCAGGCGCGATTTGTAGCGGTTGCCGGTGTTCTCGTGGAGCACGCCTTTGGTAATGGCCTGGTCGATGGCGGACATGGTGGGATGCAGGAGATTGCCCGCCGCAGTAGGATCACCGGCGGTAAGGGCCGTGCGCAACCGGCGCATCATGGTGCGGACGCGCGTGCGATTGACGCGGTTCACTTCGGCGCGTTGACGAGCTTGCGCCGCGCGCTTCAAAACTGACTTTTTCTTCTTCTTGACTTTGGTAGCCTGTCCCTGGGCCATCTATCGCTCCTTAAGCGTATTCTTCGAATTTTTAACGTTAAACGAGGCTTGCAGCTTTGTCAAACGAGCACAACGAGGCAAAAAGTCCATTGGGAACGCCGATGCCGGCATCGGGGCAACCACTCAGGCTGGTAGCGCCGCCGGGCGTGGCAGGCGCCACGGGAGCGCGTCCGAAGCCGCCCAACAAGCACGATGAGTTGCGGCTCCTGATTAATTCGCGGCACCCGATTATCACTGTTGAGACGCCGGAAGAAGAGCGGCTGGAAGCGCTCTTGATGGACGTGGCCACAGAACTTGGCGTGCCGCTATACGAGTGGAGCGTTACAACCGGGCTGGCAAAAGCACGTGGCGCGTCGTTATACAACACCGACAGCCCGGAGCAGGGGTTGGCGAACATCGCGCTGATTCAGGGCGACGGGAAATATAAAAGTTGGAGATCGACGGCTCACGGTGTTGCGGATTGATGGTTGCCTCGGAAGTCTTTTCGTTCAATACCGACCACCAATCTGAGGATTGGCTAATCCGTATCGTCTTAGGATTTTCCTTGGGAGTCATAAGAGCTGGGCAGAACAAAAGAACCATTGCAGCCAACCCGGAATGAGTAATCAAGGTGAATCTCCTCAGGGATATCAGTCTAGCTGGGAAAACGTGCGTGGGCCTTTTGTGTTCCTTGCTGACAACCCAATCGAACTCAGAGGCAGCAGTGTCACAAACTCACATCACAAACTCGCAGCTTGACCACAGGGAAGTGCTGCGTTAGGGTGTAAAGAGTTTCTCCCAGGTCGGCGCCAAGCCCGCACACGTAAGAGGAGGAATCCCATCGGTCAACCGGTTCCGGTTACACGAGAACCTTGCAATTGGATGCGACGTACTGTTCACATTTCCGGACAAATTGAACCCTTCTTTGGCACGCTGGATGAGAACGTGCGCCTGCTCGAGCATTCGCTGCACGTGCGCACGCATTTGCACGATACGCGGCTGATCATTGAAGGTGAGCAGGATAACGTGGACCGCGCCGTGACCATTGTCGAAGAGTACAACCATTTGACCCGGCACGGGCGCAAGCTCTCGTCGTCGGAAGTGAAGTCGCTGCTGCGCGTGGCGACCGAGGAGCCGCACGAGTCGCCGCGCGGTATGTTTGAGCACACACGCGTGCGGTCATTTGGGAAGAAACAAGTTACGCCGAAAGGCGCAAATCAGCGGCATTATATGGAGGCGATTGAGAAGCACGACATGGTGTTTGCCACCGGCCCCGGGGGCACGGGGAAGACGTATCTCGCGGTGGCCATGGCCGTGAGCGCGCTGCTGACCAAGCAGGTGAACCGCATCATTTTGGCGCGGCCGGCGGTGGAAGCGGGCGAGCGGTTGGGATTCTTGCCGGGAACGTTGCAGCAGAAAATCGATCCGTACATGCGCCCGCTCTATGACGCGCTGTACGACATGCTGGACGCAGACAAACTGGAGCGGTTCCTCGAAAAAGGCATCATCGAGGTGGCGCCGCTCGCGTTCATGCGCGGGCGCACGCTCAACGATTCGTTCGTGATTCTGGACGAGGCGCAGAACACTACCAGCGAACAGATGAAAATGTTTTTGACGCGGCTGGGTTTCAATTCGAAAGCGGTGGTCACCGGGGACGTGACGCAAATTGACCTGCCGCAAGGGAAAAAGAGCGGGTTGATCGAGGCGCTGGAAGTGTGCGGCAAAATTGAAGGCATCGGCAATGTCCAGTTCGGGGAAAAAGACGTCGTGCGTCACAACCTGGTGCAACAAATCATTCGCGCGTACGAGGATTACGAAACGGCGCATCCACAGCGCGGAGGCGCGAATGGAAAAGCAGCAGTCCCGGCGAAAGAAGCAGAACGCGAAACTCAGCAAGGATGATCCTGAACCAGCAGAATGAAGTGCGAGTGGTGCGGGGGCCCCTGGAATCGTTCTTGCGCCGAGTGAAGAGGGAGCTCGGCTTGGGCCAATCGGACGTGACAGTTTGCCTGGTAAGCAACAAGGCGATGGCGCAATTGAACCAGAACTTCCGAAGGAAAAAAGGGCCAACGGACGTGCTTTCGTTTCCCGCTACCGCGCGGCGAAGACCGGTACGACTGCGGCGCAAACCAAATGCGCCGTATTCTGCGAAATCCGAATACTTGGGGGACATCGCCATTTCTCCGGCGACGGCGCGGCGCTATGCGAAAGATAGCGGCCGGCATCTCGGGAGCGAGCTGCGTGTGCTGATTCTTCACGGCGTTCTGCATTTGCTAGGTTACGACCACGAAACCGACTGTGGCGAGATGGATGAAGTCGAGCAGAGGCTGCGGAAGCGATTCGGACTGATGTGATGAACCTAAGCTCGTCCTTCGCGCTAGCATTCTTGCAGGAAGGCATCCGGCTGCCGATTACCTTTTCCTACTGGGTGTATGTGCTCAGCGTGCTCCTGGTCGGATTTACGCTGCCGATTTTTTCCTACCTCACATTGATCTACAGAGAATTGGGACGCATGACCACGGGGCGCGTCCACAAACATCTGGATATTTTCGAAGCGGAGATCGAACCCAAGCTGAAAATCAACCGGCGCAGCGGCGGACGCACGTTCCGCATCATTGGGCATTTCTGGCTGGCTTTCCTTGTTCTGGAAACGACGCGCGGCGTGGTCTATTTTGCGCAGGGTACCTGGGAATCGTTTGTCGAATTCTGCGTGTTCGTGATTTTGGAAGTGGTTTTCGCAATGCACTTCATTCCCGACATGCTTTTGTATCGCACGACGGGGCGGTGGCTGCGGCCTCTCTTGCCGCTGATTCGCGGAACTATGTGGATTGTGTGGCCGGTGCGCGTGTTTCTGGAAGGCGCGGAATCGCTGGCGCGAATCTCCGAACAGGAAGCGGAGAAAACGGAAGAGCAGCGCACGGAGGAGGGAATTGAGGCGCTGGTGGAAGCGGCTGAGGAAGAAGGCATCATCGAGCCTGAGCAGGCCGATTTGATTGAACAGGTAGTGGAGTTCAGCGACAAGCGCGTGCGCGAAGTAATGACGCCGCGGCCCGATATCGTGGCGATTCCTGCCGAGGCCACGCTGGAGGATCTGCACGCAAAAGTCGTGGAAACGAAATTCTCCAAGATCCCTGTTTACGAAAAATCGCTGGACGATATCTTTGGTGTAGTCTATGCGCAAGATCTTCTGCAAGTCGCAGACCAGGACTTGCCCAGGCGAAAAGTGCGCGAACTGGTCAAGCCGGTTTTGTTCATGCCGGAAACCAAGATTGGATCGGATTTGTTGCGCGAGATGCGGCAGAAGGGGCATTCGCTGGCGGTCATTATTGACGAGCACGGAACCGTGGCGGGCATCGCGACGATCGAAGACCTGGTGGAAGAAATTGTCGGCGAGAGCGGCAACCACGGAAGGCCGTTCGCGCCCGACGTGGTGCGTGAACCGGATGGCGGCTTGGTGATGCGCGGGAGCATGGCGATTGATGCTGTGGAAGAATTGCTGGGCGTGCATTTTGGCGAGCAAGCGGATGAGACGGTGACCACGCTGGCGGGGCTCTTGAGCCACGTAACCGGCAAAGTGCCGGCTCCCGGGGACAAGATTGATATGGAAGGGCACCGCTTTGAAGTGGTGGAAGCCAATCAGCGAAAAGTATTGCGCGTGCGAATCCGCAAACAGATGAAAGCGGTTCCCGCAAGAAGTAGAGTCGCGGAAACGTAGCGGGCCCGGGGCCGGGAGTAATCGTTCCAACTCAAGTGGAGGATGCGAGATGTTCCTTGCGACATCGAGATGTTTTTCTGCGGCTGCGGCGCTTCTGGGAGTTTTTGTCTTGATGGGCGCTAAAACTATTGGCGCCCAACAGAAGACGGCGACGGATGAGCCCACCGTGGATTTGCAGTGGGCCGTGAAGATTCCGATGCGCGATGGAGTGAAGCTGAACGCGACTGTATTCACAGCACACGGACAAAAAGAGCCGCTGCCGGTGATTTTCACATTCACTCCTTACATTGGAGATTCGTATACGGACCGCGCTGTGTATTTCGCGAAGCACGGTTACGTCTATGCGCTAGTGGACGTGCGCGGGCGCGGCAATTCGGGCGGAGAGTTCTGGCCATTCGAAAATGAAGGCCGCGACGGATACGATGTCGTTGAATGGCTGGCAAAACAGCCGTATTGCAACGGCAAGGTGACGATGTGGGGAGGTTCCTACGCGGGATTCGATCAATGGACGGTGTTGAAGGAGTCTCCGCCGCACCTGGCAACGATTGTCCCCGCGGCCGCAGCGCATCCCGGAGTGGATTTTCCTTTTCAATACAACATTTTCGGCCCTTACGATATGCAATGGCTGACGTTCACCAGCGGTGTGACGAGCAACACGAACCTTTTTGGCAGCAGCAGCTTTTGGGGAGCTAAAGCGCGCGAGATGTATATGTCTCATGCGGCGTATCAAAGTTACGACAAGCTTGCAGGGAATCCTTCCGCTGTTTTTCAGAAGTGGGTGGCGCATCCGGTGCCAGACGCGTATTACGACGCGATGGCGCCGTCGCCGGAGCAGTACAAAAAGATGAGCGTGCCTATCCTGACGATCACGGGGCACTACGACGGGGATCAGCCCGGCGCTTTCACTTAT
The DNA here is from genome assembly GCA_003224105.1 of Acidobacteriota bacterium. Lineage (GTDB taxonomy): Bacteria > Acidobacteriota > Terriglobia > Acidiferrales > UBA7541 > Acidiferrum. Next base: position 11,805 of record QHYL01000308.1, read on the forward strand.
TACAAGCGGCACATGCAGTATGGGACTGCGGAAGCCAAAGCGAAGCATTACCTGATTATCGGTCCCTGGGACCACGCGGGAACGCGGACGCCAAAGGCGGAAGTCGGTGGATTGAAATTCGGGGCTGCCAGTGTGCTCGACCTCAACAAACTGCACACGGAGTGGTATGACTGGGCGATGAAGGGTGGCGCCAAACCGGAGTTTTTGAAGAAGCGCGTGGCCTACTATCTGGTCGGTGCTGAGGAATGGAAGTACGCGGACAATCTCGAGAGCATTTCGAATGCGGCGAAGACGTTTTACTTAAGCTCGAACGGCACGGCTGCCGATGTATTTCATTCCGGAATATTAGCCGAAGGGAAAGAAATCTCAGGAGCCGCCGTGGATTCATGGACTTATGATCCGCTCGATACGCGGCCGGGCACAGGGGAGCCGGAGGACGATCCCAATCCCTTGACGTCTCAACGTGGTGCAATGAATTTGTTCGGCGAAGGCGTGGTCTATCACAGCGAGCCATTTGCGGAGGCTACCGAGATAACGGGATTCGCGAAGATGACCGTGTGGCTGAAGATGGATGTTCCGGATACCGACTTGGAAGCGGATTTATTTGAAGTTTTGCCGGATGGAGGTTCGGTGTCGCTCACTAGCGCAACGATGCGCGCAAGATACCGTGAGTCCCTGCGTGAAGCGAAACCCGTTACAGCGGGAGCGACGGAGAAATACGTCTTCGACAATTTCACTTTCTTCTCGCGGCGAATTGCAAAAGGGAGCCGGCTGCGGTTGATTGTGAGCAGCATCAATTCGACGGGCGCTGAAAAGAACTACAATAGCGGCGGAGTGGTGGCCGCGGAAACGGCGAAGGATGCGAAAACCGCTCATATCAGCTTGGTGCACGATGCGGAGCATCCCAGCGCCCTGGAGTTGCCAATGGTAAAGCCGTGATACCAGCAAAAGAAAACGCTAAGAAAAAACAGGCCTTTCGCTCCGGATTTGTGGCCATCGTTGGACGGCCCAATGCCGGGAAATCCACGCTCGTCAATGGCCTGGTCGGCCAGAAAATCGCCATCGTCACGTCGAAGCCGCAAACCACCAGGAATCGCATTCAAGGAATCGTCACCAAGCCGGAAGGGCAGGTGGTTTTCATTGACACCCCGGGCTTGCACAAAGCGGATTCCGCGCTGGGACGGCAGATGATGCAGGAAGTCGCAGCGGCGCTGGAGGGAATCGACGTCCTGCTGGTTATGGTAGATGCAAGTCATGCCGAACTGCACGTTGACGATTTGTTGCTGGACAAGGCCCGCCGGTTTCGCGGCAAGACCATTCTGGCGCTGAACAAGGTCGATCGTCTGCCGAAACCGAAGCTGCTCCCGCTGATCGATTCGTTCGCCAAGGCTTTCGATTTTGCCGGCATCGTGCCCATTTCCGCGCTGAAAGGTTCCGGCTGCGACGAATTGCTCCAGGAGATCCTGAAGCAGCTGCCGGAAGGCGAGCCGTACTTTCCCGAAGATCAGGTGACGGATCAGCCCGAGCGCTTCCTGGCGGCAGAAATCATCCGTGAAAAAGCCATTCAGGTGATGTATCACGAAGTGCCGTATGCGCTGGCAGTGTTCGTGGAAAAGTTCGAAGAGAGGCCCAAGCTGCTGCGCATCGAAGCCGTGATGAACGTCGAGCGGGATTCTCAAAAGAAAATCCTGATTGGCCACAAGGGCGAGACGATCAAGAAAATCGGAACAGAGGCGCGCAAAGAGCTGGAAGTGATCCTGGACACCAAAATCTATCTTGGCCTATACGTCAAGGTGGCGCCGGACTGGCGCGAGAATCCTCAGAAAGTGCGCGAATTGGATTGGCGGCATCAACTCGAGGAACTAACGCCGCGCAGCGATGAAGAAAGCACGAACGAAGAATGACTCATACCGGCCGAGCTGAAGGTCTGGCCAGACAAAACTAATCTCAAGCAATCTGCACAGGGCTAGTAAGCAGGCGCGCCGTTGCGGCCGTATCCACCGAAGGTCCAACGCACAGAGACGGTGGCGTAAAGGCCGTACGGGCCGGTAGTGCGAAGATCGGCAGGGCCAAGGGTGTTGCCGTAACGTCCCAGATAATCGACCTGATGCTGGGTCACCCGCAATTGGAGGTTCCTTGGCAATTCAAATGCCGCGCCTATGCAGCGCTCGTAGGCGATGGGCTCCATAGATCCCTCATAGCTGACCTGTGGGATGTTCCTCCCGAAGCTGAATCTCGGCTCGAAGAACAAGAAGAGGTGGCGCAGCGGCGTGCGCGCCAAGGGTTGGATTTCCAGATATCCACTAAAGAGATAGCGAGCGTAGGCTGTGCACAGCGAAGCTGTACCGCCGGCGTTGACGGGCTGAGGGTACATGCAGCGGCCAAGGTCGGGCTCGTTGTGAGACGGCGCCACGGCAAAATCCGTGTAACCTCGGATCCAATTGTGGGGAAAAAAGAAGGACGACGGTGATGTCTTTATCGAGTGACTCGCCGAACTGCTTCCTTCGTTGGTGATGGTTTGCGAAACGGCAGGGGGAGCCGCGATGACGGTGAGGGCAAACAGCATCGGCGTGATCTTTTTCACTTGGTCTCCTTAAATTTACATTCGAGTGTGGCCGTATGGACCCTGACAGGGCATGGCGCCGTGAGATAGACCGTCAGTAAGGGCAGGAAGACTGGCGATGATTCGTTTCCTTGTTTTTGCGAGCAATCCAAGGTTGGCGGGATTCTACACGAGATGAGCCGTCAAGAAAGGGGAAAAAAGAATTGGGTTGAGTTAGTGGAGTTAACCGGCCCCAATGTTAGTCCGGTGCGGCGATTCCCAGGGATTTCATTTTGCGGTAGAGGTGGCTGCGCTCGAGCCCAAGGGCTGTGGCGGTCTGTGTCATATTCCAGCGGTGTTCTTGCAGCTTGCGAAGAATAAACTCGCGTTCATAAGCGCTGCGGGCTTCGTGAAGCGTCGAATATGGATGATGCGGGCTTTCGGCAAAGCCTCGAAACAGTTCAGGTGGAAGGTGGTGGGGCTCGATGCGTGCCTGGGGGCAAATGATGACCAGCCGCTCCACGAGGTTCCGAAGCTCGCGGACATTTCCCGGCCAGGGATAGCGCAGCAAAACTTCCATGGCAGCATCGCTGAGTTCGCGGGTTTTCTTCCCGTATTCGGAACTGAACTCCCTTAGAAAATAGTTCGCAATCGTGGGAATGTCTTCTCTCCGATCGCGCAGCGGAGGAACGCAAAAAGGAATCACGTTCAGGCGGTAAAACAAATCCTGGCGGAAAGCGCCGCGGGCGATTTCCTGTTCGAGGTTTTTGTTAGTCGCGGCGATCACGCGCACGTCGACGTTGGAAGCGACGTTTGAGCCCACTCGTTCGAAACGTTGTTCCTCCAGGACGCGCAGCACTTTAGATTGCGTGCGCAGGCTCATGTCGCCAATCTCATCGAGGAAGAGAGTTCCGCCGTCGGCTTTCTGAAATTTGCCGATCTTGTCCTCGGTTGCTCCGGTGAAGCTGCCCTTAATGTGGCCGAAGAGTTCGGACTCAATAAGCTCCTCGGGAATCGCCGCGCAATTCACTTCCACGAAGGGGCCCTTGGCTCGCAGACTTGCGGCGTGCAAAGCATGAGCCGCTAGCTCCTTACCCGTGCCGCTCTCGCCATAAATCAACACGCGGCCGTTCGTAGGGGCAGTCACAGCGATCTGCTGCCGCAGGGCTTTCATGGGCACGCTGCCGCCAATGACCTGGTAGCGATGCCCCAGTTCGCTTCGCAAAAGCAGGTTTTCTTCTTCCAGGCGGCGCTGCTGGATTGCGTTGCGCACGAGCACGATGATTTTGTCAAGGGAAAGGGGCTTCTCTATGAAGTCGAATGCACCAAGCTTCGTGGCGCGCACAGCCGTTTCAATGGTGCCGTGGCCGGAAATCATAATGACCGCGGGCGGGTGAGGTAGCGCTTGAATGCGGCTTAGGGTTTCGAGGCCGTCCATGCCCGGAAGCCAGACGTCAAGAAGTACAATCTCCAAATCGCCGGCGGAGGAGCGTTCCAGCGCTTCTTCGGCAGACCCTACTGCCTCGACTTGATAGCCTTCATCTTTGAGAATCGAGGACAGCGATTCCCGAATCCCCGCTTCGTCGTCGACAATGAGTAGGTGTGGTCGGGGTGTCATAAAGCCGTACTGGACCCGCTATGGCCGCCAACCGTGGTGGGCGTCAATTCCGCGACAGGCAATTCGATGACAAAACGCGCTCCCACCGGAAAATTGTCTTCGACGTGGATGCTGCCGCCGTGCTCCGCGATAATGCGCGCCGCAATGGCCAGCCCAAGGCCCGTGCCGCGATCCTTGGTTGAAAAATGCGGCAGGAAAAGCTTGTCTTTGTCTTCCGGGGAGATGCCGTGCCCGGTGTCGGCGACGCAAATTTGCACCGCTTCGGCGTCGGCGAGCGACTTCGTGGAAACCGCGATTTCGCGAAAAGAGGAGCTTTCCAAAGCTTCGGCGGCGTTGTCGATAAGATTTACAACCACACTGCGAATCAGCCCGGCGTCCGCACGAATCATCGGGAGGTTCTCCGTCAAATGCGATTTCAGCGTGACGCGGTCGAGCCTACCTGAAAAAACTTCGACCGCTTCCTGGACAATCATATTCGCGTTGGCCGACGTAAGTTTAGCTGCCGGGAACCGGACAAATTGCGAGAACTCGTTGACCAGGGACGCCAACGTGGAAACCTCCCGTTCAATCAAGCGGGAACATTCCTGAACGAGTTTCTCCAATTCCGGGTCCGGCGATGCTCCCTGCTGCGAGGCATCGCGTTTTTCCAGGAATCGCGAGAGCCGCTGGGCTGAAAGGTGAATCGGCGTCAGCGGGTTCTTAATTTCATGGGCAATGCGTCGCGCCACTTCCTGCCACGCTTCCGTTTTCTGGGAACGGAGCAACTCCGACAAATCATCCAGGACGAGCACGTACCCTGTGTTCGCCCGCCGCGGCCCGAGGGAACTCACAGTAACTGCCAGATGAAGCACTCGCCCCGCAACGACGGTCTCCATCTCCCGGGACACCACTCCCATCCGCAGCGATCTGCGCATCAAATGCTGAACCGTGCGGGCGCCATCCGCACCCAGCAACACCTCCAGAGATTGCAGCCCGGGTTCATGAATTCCAAACATGCGCAAAACGGACGTGTTCATCCTCAAGACGGTTCCGGAACCATCCAGCGAAAGCACTCCCGTGGGGATACTCTCGAGCACGGTTTCCATTAATTGCCGTCGCCGCTCCAGTTCCTGCACTGCCTGCTGGAGGCTGCGGGTAAACTCGTCAATCTGTGCACGGCTGTCCCGCAACTGCGTGGTCATGGTGTTGAACGAACGCACCAGCACCCCAAGCTCGTCCTGCGCCTGCTCCGGAACCTGATAATCGAAGTTGCCGGAAGAAACTTCCCGCGTTCCTTCGGCGAGCGCCTGAATGGGTACGGTAACTTGTTTGGCGAGGAATAGCGCCACCCACATCACAGCGGACAGCAAGAGAACCGTAAAAAAGAGAAGGATGAGAAGCATCTGGCGCTTGAGGGCTCGCAGGTCCTGCTTTGCCTGGTAATACTCTTGCGTCTGGGACTCGATGGCGGCGAGGCGGGTTAGGACGCCGGGGCTAGTGCGGTAGGTGGCGACTGTGAAGCCCGTAGGCTCTCCGTTCTCGAAATCCTGGACACGCGCGCCAAAGAAATTTCTATCCCCTGCCTGCCAAACTTCGATGCCGCTCAGCAACGATCGCAAGAATTTGCCCGGCAGATTCGACTCGACACAGATGACGCCCCGGCGGTCCTCCCGCTGATTCTCGCAAACCGCTCCGCCTCGAATTACATTTCCAGCTTGATCGAGAATCCAGACCGCATCCGCGCCTTTTGCGAACGCGTGTTGCAGGAAGTCGTCGCCGGAGCGTTGTCTTTCCGACTGCACTTGCAAAGCCAGTCCGCGAAGCCGGGGCAACTGTGTTCGGCCGAGATCGTTCAAGAGCTTTTGCGTTTCTCCTGAGGCGATTTCGAGTGGTTTGGGAAACCACAACAACAGGCTTCGGTTGATGAGCGAATAGCTGACGATAAACATGAACACAATCGGCAGGAGAGACAGGGCCATAGCGCCGACAACCATCTTGGTCTTGAACCGGGCGCCCAGTTGTTCCCGGCGACGCTCCACCCAGAGCCGCAACGTCGTGCGGCCCAGAATCAGCAGGAAGACCAAGAGCGCGGCGGTAATGAAGCTCGATACCGCATACAGCGCCATCACTTCGCGCCAGCTTTTGGGATGGAAGGGAACATCCAGCGAACCAAACGTAAAGACGGCAGCAAGCAGCAGCGTCAGCAGTATTCCGCCGATGCCCAGGACCCAGCGTTGTTTGGACTCCAGGCGGCTCATTGGCTAATCGGTGTCATATGATGTGCGGTAAAGCGAGAATCTGGCGCATGCAGAGGAATTTCCCTGCGTTCCGCGCCACCAGCTTCCCTCCGCAGGCTCGGCGGCTCATAAAAATCTGTTCTGGATGTGCCCTCGTGCATCTCTCTGGCAAGATAGCATCCTGAGGGGGCAAGTCAAGATTTCCACCTGTCCCTGCGCGGAAAAACCTGCCCGTGCGGACAGTGTTAGCCATTTCAAAACGGCGAATGAAATTCTGAGTCTGCTCTCCATCATCCTTTGTTAAGGTTAGCGATGGGTGCAAGCCCTTCAAGGGAGTACTGCGGATGTCCGTCCGTCTTGGCGAAATACTGGTTAAAGAAAGCCTGATTACTCAGGATCAGCTCCAGAAGGCTCTGGAGTTCCAGCGCGCCAATGGTGGCAAGCTGGGAAGCTGCCTTACCAGAATGGGCTTTATCACCGACGACGACATCACCGGCGTGCTCTCCCGCCAATACGGCGTCCCCTCCATTAATCTCAAGTACTACGAAATCGATCCCAACGTAATCAAACTGATTCCGCAAGACACCGCTGCGCGCTATCAGGTCATCCCGTTGTCGCGCGTGGGTTCCGTTCTCACGATTGCCATGACGGACCCCACCAACGTCTTCGCCATGGACGACATCAAGTTCATGACGGGTTTCAACGTCGAACCGGTCGTGGCTTCGGAAGCAGCCATCGGGGATGCCATCACGCGCTTTTATGGCGGCGCGTCCTCCAACACCGAGGAACTCAGCAACTTGATGAAAGACTTGGTCGAGGAAGACCAGGAACTGGAGCTTGCAGCAGAAGAATCCGAACTGGACACCGCCACCCTGGAAAAGGCGGCGGAAGAAGCTCCCATTATCAAGCTGGTGAATTTGATTCTTACGGATTCCGTGAAGCGTGGCGCGAGCGACATTCACGTCGAGCCGTATGAGACGGAATTGCGCGTGCGTTTTCGAGTTGACGGACAGCTCCAGACCGTTATGTCTCCGCCCATGCGTTTGAAGGACGCTATCACCAGCCGCATGAAGATCATGGCCAAGCTGGACATCGCGGAAAAGCGCCTGCCGCAAGACGGGCGCATCATGATCAAGTACAAGGCGGAAGGGAAGAGAAAGGAATTGGACTTCCGCGTGTCCACAGTTCCGACACTTTACGGCGAAAAGATCGTCCTGCGCTTGCTGGACAAGGAAAACCTGCGCCTGGACATGACCAAGCTGGGTTTCGAATCTCAGTCCCTCGAAAAATTCCACCGCAACATTATGAAGCCCTACGGCATGGTGCTGGTAACAGGGCCCACCGGTTCCGGAAAAACGAACACCCTGTACTCTTCCGTCGCCACGTTGAACACCGTGGATACCAACATCATGACGGCGGAGGATCCGGTCGAGTTCCAGTTGGCTGGAATCAACCAGGTGCAGATGAAAGAGCAGATTGGCTTGAACTTTGCCGCCGCTCTGCGAGCTTTCCTTCGCCAGGACCCCAACATCATTCTCGTCGGCGAGATCCGCGACTTTGAAACGGCGGAAATCGGCGTGAAGGCGGCCTTGACCGGCCACTTGGTGCTTTCTACTCTGCACACCAACGACGCTCCTTCGACCATCAGCCGCTTGATGAACATGGGCATTGAGCCTTTTCTCGTGGCCACTTCGGTGAACCTGATCTGCGCACAGCGTCTGGTGCGCCGCATCTGCGCGAATTGCAAGGAAGAACTGCAGGTTCCGGAGCAGGCGCTGATCGACGCCGGCTATACTCCGGAAGAAGCAAAGACTACCAAGATCTACCACGGCAAAGGCTGCACTACCTGCGGCAAGCGCGGCTATAAAGGCCGCACCGGCCTGTACGAAGTTATGGAGATTAACGACGAGTTGCGCGAGCTTATTCTCGTCGGAGCTTCCGCATTGGAATTGAAGAAGAAGGCGATCGAACAGGGAATGATTACGCTGCGCCGCAGCGGCCTGCTCAAAGTGGCGCAAGGGATGACCACCATGGAAGAAGTCCTGCGCGAAACGGTTCTATAGAATTGAGGATGACGGATGGCTGGGATTACGCTGAGTGAATTGCTGAAGAAGATGATCGAAATGGGGGGAAGCGACCTCCACATCACCACGAACAGCGCTCCGCGCGTTCGTGTGCATGGGAAACTCCGCCCGCTGGACATGCCACCGCTTACTGCCGCGGACACCAAGTCTCTCGCTTATAGCGTGCTGACCGACGCGCAAAAGCATCGCTTTGAAGAAAACCTGGAGCTGGACTTTTCTTTCGGTTTGAAGAACCTGGCGCGCTTCCGCGGAAACTGCTTCAACCAGCGTGGCGCCGTCGGCGCGGTGTTCCGCACCATTCCTTGGGACATCAAGGGATTTGACGCTCTCGGCCTGCCCACGGTCGTGAAGGGGCTTTGCGACAAGCCCCGCGGGCTCGTTCTCGTCACTGGACCAACCGGCTCCGGTAAGTCCACCACCCTCGCCGCCATGCTCGACAAGATCAACAGCGAGCGCGACGAGCACATGATCACCATCGAGGACCCCATCGAATTCCTCCACAACCACAAGAGGTGCCTGGTGAATCAGCGCGAAGTCCACGCCGATACGCATTCCTTCGCGAACTCGCTTCGCGCGGCGCTGCGCGAAGACCCGGACGTGGTGCTCATCGGCGAAATGCGCGACCTGGAAACGATCGAATCGGCGCTGCGTATCGCCGAGACTGGTCACTTGACATTTGCGACGCTGCACACCAACTCGGCGTCCTCCACGATTAACCGTATTATTGACGTTTTTCCAGCGCACCAGCAGCCGCAGATTCGCGCGCAGCTCTCCTTGGTGCTCGAAGGGATTCTCTGTCAGGCGCTGTTGCCTCGCGCGGACGGGCGTGGCCGCGCCATGATTATGGAGATCCTTATACCGACCCCGGCTATCCGCAACCTGGTCCGCGAAGACAAGATCCACCAGATTTATTCTGCGATGCAGACCGGTACCGGACAAACCGGGATGCAGACTTTCAACCAGGGGCTGGCCAACTCTTATTTTTCGAAGTTGATTACCCTGGACCTCGCGCTTTCTCGTTCGTCAAACCCCGACGAACTGCAGGACATGATTAACCGTGGGGTGGCAAGTGCAGGCAACGGGGCAAAGGCGCCCGTGCCGGCGAGGCGTTAAGGATTGGCTAAGTAACCGCAAGCCAGGGAGAACGAAGAGATTTAGGAGGCAATTCTCATGCCGGATTACAAATACCAGGGAACGAGCCGCAGCGGCTCCAGCGTTAGCGGAGTGATGACTGCAGCGAACAAAACGGAACTAGCGGGCATTTTGAAGCGCCAGCAGATTACCGCCACAAAAATGACGGAGAAGGGGAAGGAATTCAACATCCCCACATTTGGTGGCGGCGTCAATTCCAAGGAGCTGGCCATCTTCACGCGCCAGTTCTCGGTCATGATTGACGCCGGTCTTCCGCTGGTGCAGTGTCTCGAGATTCTTGCGAGCCAGCAGGAGAATAAGATCTTTCAAAAAGTCCTGACCGGCACGCGCGCCCAGGTTGAAGGAGGCGCAACGCTTTCCACCGCCATGCGCAGCTCGCCGAAAGTCTTCGACGCCTTGTACGTGAACATGGTGGAGGCGGGCGAGACGGGCGGTATTCTCGACACCATTCTTCAGCGGCTTTCAGCATACATCGAAAAGAACGTCAAACTGCAGCGTGCTGTGAAGTCGGCCTTGGTCTACCCGGTAGGCGTCTTGAGCGTCGCGGGCGCCGTCATCATACTGCTTCTCTGGAAAGTCGTTCCCATTTTCGCAACCCTGTTCGCAGGCCTTGGCGTGGACCTTCCGCTTCCCACGCGAATCGTCATCACACTCAGCCACTTCATTGGAAGTATATTCGGGTTCCTGATTTTCTTCGCCTTTGTCGGAATCATCGTCGGGCTGAAAATCTGGTACGGCACGCCTCAAGGCCGCTTGGTTATGGATACCATCGTTCTGAAGCTGCCGGTTATGGGCATGCTGATGAGGAAGATCGCCGTCGCCCGCTTTACTCGAACCCTGGGAACGCTGATCTCCAGCGGCGTGCCCATTCTGGAAGGTTTGGACATCACCGCCAGAACCGCGGGCAACGCCGTCGTCGAGAAGGCCTTGATGAAAGTCAGAAAGTCCCTCGAAGAAGGCAAGTCTCTCACTGAGCCTTTGAAGGAATCCGAAGTGTTCCCAGGCATGGTTACGCAGATGATTGCGGTCGGTGAACAGACGGGCGCCATGGACGCCATGTTGCAAAAGATCGCCGACTTCTACGAAGAAGAAGTGGACGCGGCGGTGAAAGACTTGCTAACCGCTCTCGAACCCATCATGATTGTCTTTCTAGGCTTGGTGGTCGGCGGCGTGGTTATTTCCATGTACTTGCCGCTGTTCTCGCTTATCGGAAAGCTGGCCAATCACTAAGCCAGCTGCGCCCGCACCGTCAAAAACCTCTGCAGAGGGCGGCGAGCAACTCTCCGCCCTCTGTTTCCTGCCTGGACTCGGGGATGCCCGGAACGCGTTTGGGGGCGCGGGGAAACCATGGACCAGAGTTTTGCGACGAGAGCATGGCTGGAATGGCTGGCGCGCGTCCGCCTTCTCACAATCACGCTCATCCTGACCGTAGGTGTTGTGTGGCCCCAGTATGTGCCGGGGCTGAGCACCAACCGGTTCTTCCTCACCCTGATCGTTAGCTGGATCACCCTTGGAATTCTTCACCTGATTCTCCTTCGCTGGTTGCCTCAGGCATCCTGGCATGGAGGCGTGCAGGTTGCCGGCGACGTAGTGATGGTGACGCTCCTGGTTTACCTGACCGGCTCCCAGGAAAGCTACTTCATTTCTCTCTATTTGCTGGTCATCATCGTGGGCAGCATCGTCTTTTCCCGCCTCGTCGCGTTTTTCAACGCCGCCATTTGCTTCTCCTTGCTTGCCGCCATGACACTTCTGGCCTTTGCAGGGAAACTGCCGCGCACGTCCACGGCTCTCCCGCCCATCGAGAGCCTGCGCACCTGGCTGGTCATGAATCTTCTCGGATTCCTGGCCGTCGCTTATCTGACCAGCTTGCTTGTCCATTCGCTCCGCAGCAAAGGCCGCGAACTTGAGGAAAAGAGCGAGGAACTTCTCAGCCTTCAGGATTTCACGCAAGACATCATTCACTCCATGCGCGGCGGTCTGATTACCACGGACCTCGACGGCGTCATTCTCCTGCTCAACCGCACCGGCGAGGACATTCTGGGATACCGGTTCGCCGACGTGCGCGGCAAGAAACTCCAGGAGTTGAACCAGGATTTCTGGCTGCCCGGACAGTATCCCAACGTGGAGCGGCTTTCTCTCCGAAAGGAAATCGATTTTCGCACTCCGCAAGGTGAGGCCCGCTACCTCGGTATCAGCGTGTCTCCCTTACGTTTGGGAACCGAAGAGCGCAGCGGCTTTGTATTCAACTTCCAGGACCTCACGGATTTGCGCCGGCTCGAGCAGGAAGTGGCCACGAAAGAACGCATGGCTGCGCTTGGACGGCTTTCGGCGGCGATCGCTCACGAAATCCGGCAACCGTTGACGGCAATGGCTGGCGCGGTAAAGGAGCTGGCTCGTCTGGTTCCGCTGGAAGATGATGAGAAACAGCTCGTGAACATCGTCAGCCGGGAATCCGAACGCCTCAACAACATCATCACGGACTTTCTGAACTATTCGCGGGAAAAGACTTACCAGTTTCAAGAAGCAGACGTCCGGGCGCTCTTGGACGAAACGCTGACCTTGATGGAGAAGAAGCCCGAAGTCGGCTCCAAATTCCAAATCGTTCGCGCTTTCAACGGCCAGGAATTGCGCGCGCGTGTGGATGCCAACAAGATCAAACAAGTGTTCTGGAATCTCTGTGACAACGCTCTCCGCGCCATGCCCGCCGGCGGAACGCTCACGGTTAAACTGGAACCGTATCCGTTCTGGCTGCGCATTGCCTTTCGCGATACGGGCGTTGGCTTGGACCCCAGGCAAAAGGCTAAAATTTTTGAGCCGCTGCAATCCGGGTTCGAGGGGGGCACCGGACTGGGGCTTTCAATCGTCTATCAGATTGTGCAGGCCCATAGCGGAAAGGTCAGCGTCATTTCGGAAAAAGACCGCGGGGCGGAATTCATCGTCGAGTTACCGCGAGTTGCGTGAGGCGTCATGCAGGGAACGAAGGCCGCTACAAAAGAGACCGCAAAGGAACTGCCGCACATTCTCGTCGTGGACGACGAAAAGTCGATCTGCGAGCTCCTGGAGATAACTTTTCGCAAGGAAGGCCACCGCGTGGAAGTCGCCAACAGCGTCGAGGCCGCCAAGCGCAAACTAGAATCGCAGATTTTCGACATTATTATTTCCGACATTCGCATGCCGGGAGAAGACGGCGTCAGCTTTCTTAAATTCGCGAAGGAAATCGCTCCTGATTCCTTTTTTGTGCTGATGACCGCCCTTCCGGCGCTGGACACCGCCATCGCGGCTCTTAATTCGGGAGCCGACCGCTACGTCATCAAAGATCACAACCACATCGATCAATTGCGCCGCGCCGTCCAGGAAGTTTCCGAGAGTCTCAGATGGAAGAAGGAGGCAGGTTACCTGCGGAGGGAGCTGCGCCGCCTGACCGGGCTAGACAATATCATCGGGCAAAGTCCCAAAATGCGCGCGATCTTCGATTTGATTCAGACCGTTGCGCCGCAGTCGAGCCGCGTGCTCATTACCGGTGAAAGCGGAACGGGAAAAGAGTTGGTGGCCCGCGCCATTCATGAAAACAGTCTTCGTGCGCAGGCTCCTTTTATCACTATCAATTGCGGCGCATTTCCGGAAACACTTTTGGAATCCGAGCTTTTCGGTTACATGAAAGGCTCGTTCACCGGGGCCAATGAAAACCGGCAAGGGCTCTTCCAGGCGGCGCACGGCGGAACGCTGTTCATGGACGAAATCGGCAACATGAGCCTGACCATGCAGGTAAAGCTGTACCGCGTTCTGCAAGAAGGCAAAGTGCGGCCCATCGGCAGCACGGAAGAATCGGATGTGGACGTGCGCATCATCGCCGCCACCAACAAAGACTTTGAAAAGGAAATCGCGGAAGGCCATTTCCGCGAAGATCTCTATTACCGCCTCAGCGTAATTCCCATCCACGTTCCGGCTCTGCGCGAGCGGCGCGAGGACATCCCGCTATTGGCCCGCCACTTCCTGGAACGCTTCCGGAAAATCATGGAGAAACCCATTGAAGGGATCTCTCCGGAGGCGATGAGCAAGCTCGAAGCCTACGACTGGCCGGGAAACGTAAGAGAGCTTGAAAATACCATGGAGCGCGCCGTGGCCCTGGAAGCCGGCAAAGAGGTTTCCGCGCGGGTGCTTCCGGATCGGATTTTGGGTTATGGCGGAGCTTCCTCTTCCGGCGCGGCAGCGAGCCAAGGAGTCGAAATCCCGGACGCGGGCGTGGATTTTGAAAAGGTGGTGGCAACCACGGAACGATTGTATTTGCAGGCCGCCCTGCAAAAAGCAGGCGGCGTTCGCACGCGAGCTTCCGAGTTTCTTGGAATCACCTATCGTTCTTTCCGGCATTATGCCAAGAAGCATAGCCTCTAGAGGAAGCCCAAAACAGGTCCGCTTTTGCGACGCAGTTGCCACGGGCAAGGCAAGCCTCGCCCTTTTCTGGTACCAGAAGCCCACCTTTTTGTAGGTCAAGGGTCATGTAACCGGCTGACGCATTGTGCTGTTAGGGGATGACAAAAAGTGTCGACGAAAAAGGGTCATTCCCATTTTGAAGCACCCTGAGTGCGACGGCTGAACTCTGTCGCCAATGTAAGTCATTTAGATTCTATATGATACGCGAGCGCAGGACAGGTCATTGGCCCGGCCATCAGATTGGCCACCGACATGCCCTACTTCATGCCAGTGCTTGTGGCAACCTCAAATTCCTAAGGAGATAGCATGAAGAAACAGAAGGGTTTCTCTCTTATCGAGCTTTTGATCGTCGTGGCGATCATTCTGATCATCGCGGCCATCGCCATCCCGAACTTGCTGCGCTCGAAGATCGCGGCCAACGAATCGTCCGCCGTGGGTTCCGTGCGCACGATTGGTACCGCGGAAGTAACGTATTCGTCCAGCTGGGGCAGCGGTTACTCTGCCAACTTGACAAGCCTCGGCGGCGCAGCTCCCTGTGTTGCAGCGACTGCGGCTGCCGCTTGCTTAATCGACCCGCTTCTGAGCCAGGCTCCATTCACGAAGAGCGGCTATCAGTTTAACGCCGCTGGCACCTTGCTGGTGGGCGGTGTTCTTAACGGCTTCGAAGTGAATGCTTGGCCGACCACGTTCCAGACGACTGGTGTACGCGCGTTTTGCGATGACCATACGGGCGTGCTCAAGTTCAACGTGAACGGTGCGGCGATTGGCGTGGCGGCTGGTTCCTGCCAGGCCGTTGCGACCGCCGCTGGTGTTTCCGGTCCGGTCGGCAACTAAGTTTAACTTTACCCAGCCAAGTCTCCGGGAGAGGGAGGAAGCTCAGCTTCCTCCCTTTTTCTTTTGTGTATCCAACTCCAGGTTTCCCTTTCAGACCCGTCGATCTCTCGAGCAAATGCGTCAGGCGGAGGCGGCTTCGGTTTGAGGCTTGGTTTTCGTCTGAGGCTTGGCCTCGGCTGGGACTGACGCGGGAGCTTCGGGTCCGGCGAGGAATTCGCCGGCGAAATCCGCCAGGAATTCGTCCATGGTGATGGGCGGGCGGCCAAGGAGTTGTTCGAGGAGGCCGTCAATCTTGCCGCCTTTGCCGCTGACGTAATAAGCCTGCAGGTCGAGCAGGGCGTCGGCTTGCCACTCGGGCATGCCGCTGGCGAGCATGGCTTGGCGCTGCTTCTCGGCGGGGATGTCCACGTATTGGACATCGCGGCCGGAATGTTTTGCGATTTTTGCGGCGAGCTCGGAATAGGTGAGCGCCTCGGGGCCGTTCAGTTCGTAGGTCTTGCCGGAGTGCTCGCCTCCGGGGAGCGATTTGGCGGCGACGACGGCGATATCGCGCACGTCGAGGAAGCTGACGCCGGCGTTGCCCATGGAGGAGTGAAAAACTCCCTGGGTGCGGATGGAGGACGCAAAGTAGGTCAGAACGTTTTGGTGGAAGCTGTTGGGACGGAGAATGGTGAAAGAAATTTTTGTGGATTTGAGTTTGTCCTCGACGCGGCGGTGCCAACTGGGGAAGGACTTGCGCCATTCGCGAGCGCCCATGGCGGAATTCAAGACAATGTGGCCCACAGCGGCGGCGGCGCAGGCGTCAATCATATTCCATTCGAGCTCGATCAACTGCGGGATCGGGGAACACACCAGGTAGACGCCGGTGATGCCCTCGAGCGCCGCGGGCAGGGTATCCTTCTTAGAGAAGTCAGCGATGACCGTCGAGGTTCCTGCGGGAGCTTTGGCCGCTTCGGTGGCCGAACGAAACATGGCGCGGTGCGGTGCGCCGCTCTTGGCGACTTCGGTTAAGACAGCTTTCCCCATCGTGCCGCTTGCACCAGTTACCAAATACATGGTTTGTGCCTCCTGAGGATTACACGCCAGTGCAGGCGGGCTGGGGAAGCGGAGGATGGCGTGGCTCGTGTCGCTATATCTTATACGCGCGCGGCAGCCCGGGTCTAGCAGTTTGGTGCCAGGCGCCTCACTCCAGGGGTAAGGCGAGCTTAAACTGGCGGCGAGTATCGGGCTGGCAACGCCGCCAGCGAGATGCCCGACTACCTGGTGATCCTTTCACCTAGTGGACTGGTGGTACCAAAGTGTTTTCCCGGTCGTACGGGTGCCGCCGGGTGCGAGCGTACACGGTAACCCAGATGCAGGCGTACCAGAAAAGGATGTAGATGAGCAGATTGCAAGCGAAGGCAAGTCCTGTCCAGAATCTCTGCCAGCCGGTCATCAGCGCGCCCGGCGTATTGAGGGAACTGGCGAGGTGCGTTCCCGGGGCGGAAAGCACCTCAAGGATTCTGCTCCATAACGGGCTATACGCGAGATTGATTTTCGCCTCGAGCAGAAGCGCGGAGGTAATCACACCTAAAACGAAGGCCCAGAGGATTTTTGATTTGAGCATGCAGCCTCCCAGAAAAAAAAGATAAAGGCGAACTGGGAGACCTGCTTCTTGAAGCTTAGCAAATGCGGGGGCAAGAGGAAAGCGGCAGCAAGGCTGCCGCACTCTAAAAAACTTATGGCTGGGAATCAGGGCGGCGCTTCAGCGTCGGCCGATCATCATCGCTCGTGCTGTTGGGGTCGTTGCCGCCCGGCTGCTTCTTGGACTGCTCGGTCTTGGTGCGCAGGGTCGGCTTGTCCTTGGCATCGGTGGCCTTGCGCGAGAACATGATGTTGCGGAGGCGAGCCTTCACCGTATCAAATTCCGAGGTCGTGACGATGTATTCCTGCCGAGCCGGAAGAATGCGCGCGATTTCCTTTTGTGTATTCCCGATGCGCTCCGGAGTGGGCGGATGCGTGGAGAAGGCCTTCGGGATGGTGCCGGGACGGCGTTTCTCGTCGGCCTGGATGCGCTCGAAGAAAGTCACATACGAATTCGGGTCGTAGCCGGCCTTGTACATATACTGAACGCCGAGGAAATCTGCCTCGCGCTCGGCATCCCGCGAAAACTTCAGGAAGGTCAAGGGAATCGCCAGGTTCATACCCTGGTACATGGCATAACCTGCCCAGGTGTAGGGAATGAAAATCATCGCGGGGATGGAAAGCAGCTGCGTGAGTTCACCCTTGGTGGCCTGGCAGGTGCCGTGGCGCGCGGTGACGTGCGAAATCTCATGGGCCATCACGCCAGCCAGTTCTGACTCTTCCTGGGCGCGGAGAATCAAACCGCTATTCACGTAGAAGAAGCCGCCGGGAAGAGCGAAAGCGTTGACCTCGTCCGAATCAATGACTTTGATGGTGAAAGGAACCTTGGCGTCGGAGTTGCGCACGAGGTTTTGGCCGACGCGGTTGACATATTCGGTGACGACGGGGTCGTCAATCAGCTTGGAGGAGCGCTCGACTTCTTGGGCGAGGCCCTTTCCCAAAGCGATTTCCTTCTCAATCGAAAACCAGTTCATGTGGCAACTGACTTTGCGGTCGCCGATGGCGTCCACGTCTTCCTTGGAGTTCCTGGGATTGACGGTGTCTTTCTGTTGTACCGGCTGCGGTTCAGCGGCAGGCTGCTGAGCCTGCTGTTGAGGCTGTTGCGCAGCTTGCTGCGTCTTGGAGGGGTCTTGCTGCGGAGGATCCTGGCTCTGAGGGACGGCGAATCCTGGAATTGCCAGGAGGGCGCTGCCGAGGGCGAAGTTCAACGTATGTCTCAGGATGGCTTTCATGTGCACCTCCGCCTACCCAGTAGTATACACCCCAAAACTCCGGGCTGGCGTCAAAACCTTCAGCAACTATGATGTTAAGTTGGGAAAGAAGGTTATCCCATGGGGGCGAGGCGGCCTGTTGTGCCCTATTTTGAGCCAAGGAAGGTCCCCTTTACTAAACGCGGGCCAGCGACGAAACGGCCCGGAAAGTGCTATTTGCGAAGGGTTCAGGGCAGTGGTAGTTGACACACTTTGGGGCTCACTCTACAGTCAGGGACAGCCAAATCTACTTATGAGTTTAATGAAAATTCAGGTGGGTCAACTCTGGAAGAAGGACGCCACCGGTGACATTTACCTGGTAACCCGGCTGTATTCGGAAGCCCTGAGTACTATGGCCGTGCTGCGAAAGTCTGGAGCCGAGGGCGAGGCTCAGGTTCGCGTGAGAGTGGAGCGGGGCAGCAAGGGCCAGACCATTCGGGGCTTCTCGCCAGCGCAGGAAGAGGAATCCTACTAGGACCCGCCCGAGCTCTAAATCGAGCGAACTTCCATTTTTACAACGTCTTCCACCTTCATCAGCTCCTTTTGCAGGAAAGGCTCGCCGTATTGAACGCCGATCATTTGGCCGTAGTGGCGAGCGAGTTGGTTCATCTCTTCTTCCAAGTGGTCGATGGCCAGATGGACTTTGCTTGGCGGCTCGGCTTTTTTTGGGTGAAACTGGGAGGCGAAAGCCATGATGGCTTTGCGGCGCTGCTCGTATTGATCGGAGATGTCCACAACGAATGTGGGACGCACGTCAGCGTAGGAAACCGAATAAAGGATTTTGAACGGGCGGTAGGCCTCGCCGCTGATGGGCAACTGTTTAAGCCCGGCGAGGAAGCAGCCTTCGTAAGCCAGAATGGAGGCATGATAATGGTCGGGATGGCGAGCCTCCCAGTAGGGAAGAATTACCGTTTTAGGACGGACCTGGCGAATGACTCCGGCGAGGCGGAGTTTATATTTTCGGGAGAGTTTGACATCGGAGTCGGGGACACCCAGCGTGTCGCGCCAGCTCACGTTCAATAGTTTTGCGGCGTTTGCCGCTTCTTTTGCGCGGATTTTGGGAGTGCCGCGCGTGCCCATTTCGCCGGCAGTCAAGTCGAGGATTCCCGTTTTATAGCCGAACTGGGCCATCTTCAGCAGCGTCCCGCCGCAAGTGAGCTCGACGTCGTCTGGATGGGCCGCAATCGCTAAGAGATCGAGATTCATTTTCTGCCCTCAGTGCCGCCTACAAAATGCCCGCCGATTCTATCAGTTTGGGTGTTGCGGAAGGGAAAGCGAGACGGCGCCGAGATGGCCGTGGTGTATCTGAGGCTGTGGTATCGTCTTGGGGCCATGACGCAGGCTGCCGGCGAAAAAGGCGGATCTCTCGCAGGGATGGTCGCTCTGGTTACGGGCGCGGCTAAGCGCCTGGGACGTGCGGTGGCGGTGCGGCTGGCGGAAGAGGGCGCGGATGTGGTGGTTCATTACTGGAGTTCTCAGTCGGAGGCGCAAGATACTGTCAAGGAAATTGAGAAGCTCAGGCGGCGCAGCGTTGCCATTGGGGCGGACCTCGGCAGCGTGGGGGAAATCAAGCGTTTGTTCGATGAGGCGGGCAAACATTTTGGGCGGCTCGACATTTTGGTGAATAGCGCGGCGAATTTTTTGCCGGCGAGCATGATCTCCACGACCGAGCAAATCTGGGACGCTGCGCTCGATACGAATTTGCGCGCGCCGTTTTTTTGCGCACAGGCGGCGGCGGCTTTGCTGAGGAGAACGCAGGGCATCATCATCAATTTGGCCGATACGGGTGGGCTGCTCGGCTGGACGGGATACATTCCGCATTCGGTGTCGAAAGCCGGCGTCATCATGCTGACTAAGGTACTGGCGAAAGCGTTGGCGCCGGAAGTACGCGTGAATGCGATTGCACCGGGCACGATTACGATGGAAGGCGATCCACCGGAATGGGAAACAGACTTTATTAAGATGGCGCCTCTACGGCGAACGGGCAAGCCGGAGGACGTCACGGACACGGTGCTTTTTCTGGTGCAATCGAAATTCATCACCGGGCAGGTGCTGGTGGTCGATGGCGGGCGCATGTTATAGCGCGCAAAGGGCATTCTGACAGGCAGAGCTTCGCCGTTCTAAGCAACAAACCTTTTCTGCGGTCGTGCAGAGAATCGCGCCGCGGTGTATTCTAATAGACTGAAAAACATCGCGAAATTTGCCGGA
>QHYL01000273.1 GCA_003224105.1 Acidobacteriota bacterium
GTGCGCACCGCAGGCGGGCGAACGCGATTGTATGCCGGTGGCGGAGGGATTGGCCTTGACGCCGAGGCGGCGCGTTTCGCAAGCGGTCCTTATCATCGACTCCCCGGCCGATTGCGCTACATTGCCTCTGCTCTTCGAGCTTTATCCGGGCATCTCCCGCTCAAGGTTCGTCTTGAATTTCCTGAAGAAGCGCTTCCGCCCGTGGAAACAGTCGCTCTTCTTGCCAGCGTTCTGAACACCCCAACGTATGGAGCTGGTTTGCGCCTTGCGCCCGATGCGCGCATTGACAACGGCTTGCTTCATGTCGTCTTATTCGGGGATTTGAGTGCCTTAAACGTTCTTAGATTGCTCCCGCGATTGATAGCTAGCGGAGATTTGCGCACTTCTCGAGTGAAGCGATGGACGGTGAAAGCTGTGAGAATGTCCGCGGACCGGCCCTGTCTCTTTCACGGCGATGGCGAGATTCTTGGGCCTGCGCCCGTCGAAATCGAGGTCGTGCCCAACGCCATACGCGTCCTGGCTGCTTCTTACGAGCCTTGACTCCGTTTTTGTTGCGAACCCGGGCCACCAAAGTATTCAGAAGAACAAATGGACCGCGGAAACTTCCACCTCCTATTCGACCAGGTCCAACACTGCGCCGGTGTAGCGCCTCTGGAAGCCCGCGAAACGCCCGAAATTGGGGGAAGTGATGTTGCTGTAAACGTCGTGGGGGTTCAGCCGGTCTGTGATGTCCGTGGAATACACACCGAGCCGAACCTTATGCTTCTTCGCGCTTTCCGTATGCGGAAAGTGAATCGAAAACTCGCGGTAGAGCCTGGCGTCCAGCGAGAAGTACCTGGGGAAGCGCTGCCCATTGGGAATGCCCGAATAATTTTGCAACATGTCCACGGTGGAATAAGGCAATCCCGTATGGAAGTCCCCCACAGGACTGATCACCATGTTCCAGAAAAGCCGGAAAAAGCCCGAGGCCACTATACGGTTAGGAACGTCGGAGGAAACGATGCCCGACAAGTTGGGGCGGATGACCGGAACCTGGAACGGAACCAGCGTGTCCGAAAGCGTGTTCAGGTCCCCGCGCGCGCGGCTCCAGGTGAAAGAAAGGCTCATGTCCGCCCGCTCCCCAAAACGATAATGCGCGGTGATATCCGCCTGCCGATACCTGGATTCTCCAAAATTTTGCACCGCCAGCAGCCCGTTCCCGCCGCCCGGAGGAAGGATCGGATTGATGAGAAAAAGGTCCGCTGTGTGGCTGTTCAGATAGCTTGCCCGAAGGTTCAGGTTCTTGCGAAAGTCATGTTCGAGCACCACATTCCAGCTGAAAGTTCGCGGACTTGATGCCGGATCATGCGGAACGCCCGGCGCAGCTGTAGCCATTCCGGAAAGGAAATAGGAATTAACTAGCACGGTGGGCTGGCCAATCAAGGCCCCGGTTGAATCAAAAAAGCTCAACACGCGGTCCTGATTGCTGGTGAAGTCCGCCGCGAGCAAGGGAACATGGCCGTAAACCTCGGCAACACCGGCGCGCAAGACCGTTTTTGCATCGTTAACGGAAAGTGCGACGCCGCCTCGAGGGGCAAACGCCGCTTCTCGGCCGATAGTTTGGCTGCTTACACGCGCCCCGAAGTTGAAGGTCAGGTGCTTGTTTACCGCCCAGTGGTCCTGGATGAACTCGGACACTTCCGCATCCGTTGTCTTCAATTGACCTGCGCCCTGAAAGTTGATCTGTTCGGCCATCGAGCCATCCTCCGCCAGGAGGTCGATGGGATGCGAAACGTTCGTGCCGCTGTAACTGCGGTAGAGAATGTCGCTTCCGAACCTCACTTCGTGACTGCCCAGCCAGGTCTTTGGCGAGAGTTGATAAGTCGGCAGGGCTTCCAGTTGATTGGCATAGCGGTTCCACCGGTTGAAGTAATTTCCACGCCACCCTTCCGGCGAAATTTGCATATCCGCAGGTCCTTGCCCGTGGGCGTCGCTGTCGAACCGCGTATACCTAACCAGCGTGTTGAGTACCGCGCCTGAGGGAAATTGGTAGGAATCGGAAAACCCAAAAGAGACTCCGCTGCGCCCATAGCTCGTCGAAGCGCTTTGCGGTATCAGCGCGTTGATATTGGCGAAATCGAGTTCCAACGGGAACACGTTGACGTGGAAATTCAGCACTTGCCGCTGAGAAACGAGCACTTGCAGATTCGTGAACGAAGTGACGGCTCTGGTCTTGATTTCATTCTCGGGAAACGACAGCCCGCGCACCGGCTGCCTTCGCAATTCATAAGTTACTTCTTCCGAGAAGTCGACTTTGTTTTTGATCAACGGGCCCTCAAACAAAAATCGCGGCGTCCAGTTAGCCAGGCCAACCAAATGGTCGTTCTTCCCGCGAAATGCGGGCACAAAATCGCGCAGCTTGTAATTCCAGGCGCCGGAGGGCGCCCGCGTTTCGATGGTGGTCAACCCGCCCGAAAAACCGCCGTATTGCGAACTCTCGGGCAAATTGTAGGCCGTCATTGATTCAATGATGTCCACGGGGATTGGAATCGAGAAGCTCCCGGACACCGGATCCACGTTTTCCGCAGAGTCGACTACGAGCATCCCCTGGCTTTCCGACTGGCCCTGAAACGTCAGCTTGCCTGTGTATGTGCGGACTACTCCGGGAATCAGGGACAGTGCTTCGGTGAATTTCTGCGTGGGCAGAGGCAGGTTTTCCAACTGGTCGGTGTTCACTGTGGCGGTGATGGCCACGTTCTGCGTCGCAATTTCCGCAGCTTCTGCTTGTACCTCCACCTGCTGATTGACGGAAATGATTTGAAGCACGACATCTTTGACCAATATCTGGTCCGCCCCAAGCGTCAACGTCGCGGACCACGGCTTAAACCCGTCCGCCGCCACTTCCAGCGTGTAAGAAGCCGGCCCGAGCTGTGTGAATTCGTAGTGGCCATCCGCGTCCGTCGTTGTCGCTTGGGCCTGCGTACCCGGCGATGGGCCCTTGAGTTTCACGTTGATTCCCGGAAGGCTATTACTGACGCCTTCG
The DNA here is from genome assembly GCA_003224105.1 of Acidobacteriota bacterium. Lineage (GTDB taxonomy): Bacteria > Acidobacteriota > Terriglobia > Acidiferrales > UBA7541 > Acidiferrum. Next base: position 3,023 of record QHYL01000273.1, read on the forward strand.
CTGGAAACCACCGAGATTTTGCCCTCGATCGATCCCTTGCCCGTACTAGGCGTTGTTCGTTGAGTTTGCCCGAACAGACCCCGGCACACAAACAGGAGCGCGACGGAGATCACAAAAATCCCAAGAACCGCGTTTCGAACGATATGCATTTTTTGTCTGAGTCATCGCAGAGCCCAAATCGGATGCTCTCCAACGAAAACCCATATCCACCCTATCTGTAGGTTAGACACACCGCGCCCACAAACGTCACATATTCCTTCGACAAAGCAGCGAAAGCGGCCACAATGCCGAGCTTAGGCCGGCGCTAGGTCAACACTGTGATCCCAACTGCTGTTGGAGTTGATTCTGCCTTTTCATATCTTTCTCCCACGAATTATCTCCCCAGGGCTTTCTGTTCGGGCTGGCAAATGAATCGCGTTGTTTCCACAATAAGGAAACTCGACTCTCAGATTCCTCGAACATGCGAATGGTTTCTTTTGTGAATTGTGGGTTCCTTCCGGTTTTTGCTGTGAAAACGAGATGACCTGGAAGAAGTTAACGCTTTTTCTTGTCGATTTTGAGGTTCAAGACGATGTCTTTCCGCGAATCAAAACTCGACACCGTGCGTGTTGTGGATTTCTCATTGTCTTTTTCAGCGTGCAGCTCATAATCCGCGTTCGGGTCGAGCCCGCTGAACCGGTAGCTCCCCGAATCATCGGTATAACTGCTGCGCACGGAGTTGGTCCGCATGTTTTTTAGGAAAACCACGCTGCCGTTAAGAGGGTTCTCAGACTTGTCGGTCACCACGCCGCGAACTGTGCGAAGCTGTGCTTCGTGCTTTTTGTCCTGCGCGGTCGTAGCGGTCGACAGCAAAATAATAGCGCCCACAAAGCAACTGATTCGTCGTAGATTGGTCATTTGGCATCTCCCGCAATCGGCTGCATCCGGAAAACCAAAGTTTCTTCGTTCCCGCCGCCCTTCGCCTCGACCGTCCGCGTTTGATCCGCAAATCCTTTCACATGCACCAGAATCTCATAGTTCGAGCCCTGCGGAACTCGCACTGCAAATTCTCCCCGCGAGTTCGTGTACGTTTCCCACTTGAATTTCTTGTCTCCCTCCTTGCGAAGCCGCAACTCCACCTCCGGAAAAGATAGCGCCTTTTCGTTGAAGACCGTTCCGCGGACTAAAAAATCATTCAAATGGCTGTATTTTTTCTTGTTTGGTTTATCCGCTTTTGACGAAGAGTCCTGCGCGGGGCCTGCGGGTGGGGTTTCCTGAGCGGCCGCTAGCGATGTTGCAAATGCCAGAAGCAGCACACCCACGCCTCCAAATTGGATTCTTCTCGGGCGATTCATTGGGGTGTTCCTCTTGGATTAGATGGTGTGTCCAATTCTGGAGATGCCAGGGTCAGGAAGGGCAGAAATTGACCGATCATTCCTCGTCTTCTTCTTCGTATTCCTCTTTTTCTTCTTTTTCCGAGTAATCACCGTCCTCGCCCGTTTCCTTCTCCTCTTCTTCTTCCTCTTCTTCCTCTTCGTCTAGGTCATCGGAGATCACGTTCAAATGGACGGGGTGCGTCTGCGACACTTCAAGCTCCGATTCGCACTCGGGGCAGCTTAGAATTTCGCCTTCCTCGACTTCGTCTTCATCCACGTCGATCTCCGCGGAACACTCAGGGCAACGGATCACGGGTACAGCCTCCGTAAGCTTTTTTGCATGTGGCGGTACGAGGACGGTCCCCGCCACCCTGCAG
>QHYL01000274.1 GCA_003224105.1 Acidobacteriota bacterium
GCCGCCGTCGAAGCTTGCCGAAGCAAATTGCGCATGCGCGAAGTTTTTCGAGACGCCGGGCTACGCGCGCCGTGGTTTCGAAGTCTTCCGCTCACGCCAACGCCCGAGCCTTCGCTAACCGGGATTTCCTTTCCCTGCGTAGTGAAGCCGCTCTCGCTTTCCGCAAGTCAGGGGGTGATGCGCGCCAACAATCGCACGGAATTTCTCGCCGCCGCATCACGCCTTCAGCGGTTGCTCGAATCCGCCGAAATCCGCGCCATGCGTGAGCGAAATCTCAACCAGATGTTGGTGGAAGGCTACATCCCAGGCAGGGAAGTCGCCGTCGAAGGGCTTTTAACCGACGGCGTTCTGCGAATCTTGGCCATTTTCGATAAGCCCGATCCGCTCGAAGGCCCTTATTTCGAAGAAACCATTTACGTGACGCCGTCCAGGCTTCCGGAAGCAACTCAAATTGACATAGAAAAGTGTGCGAAGGATGCAACGCGCGCGCTCGGCCTCACTCAGGGCCCCATTCACGCGGAGTTTCGAATCAACGAAGACGGTGTGTGGCCAATCGAGGTCGCCCCGCGTCCGATCGGCGGGCTCTGCGCAAGGGCCCTGCGCTTTTGCTCAAGTGAAGCGCAGGATGAGATCGGTCTGGAAGAACTGCTCTTTCGCCACGCGCTCAAGCGGCCGGGCAGCGATACTTTACGCGAAACCCACGCGTCAGGCGTCATGATGATTCCCGTTCCACAAAGCGGGATCCTTGAAAGCGTTTCAGGTGTGGAAGCGGCTCGCGCGACTCACCGGATTACCGAGCTGATGATCACCGCCCGTCTGCAGGATTACATTGCGGCCTGGCCCGAAGGTTCCAGCTATCCGGGGTTTCTGTTTGCAAAGGGGAATTCGCCGGAAGAAGTGGAACACGCGATCCGCGAGGCGCACAAGAAACTGCATTTCCGTATTACGCCCCGCCTGCCGGTCGAACATCCAGCGACGCACCGCCTCCCCGCGGCTAACTAGCCTTTGGCCTTGGGCGGGACGTATCCCTCCGGCAGTTTCGCGCCTTCCCCGAAAAAGAACTGCTCCATCTGCTCGCCCATGATCTTTTGCGAATTGGGGTCCAGCGGATTCAGGCGGTACTCGTTCATGACCATCTTGGAGTATTCAAGCCACAGCTTCCACGCGTCTTTTGAAACGTTCTCGTAGACGCGCTTTCCCAGTTCACCCGCCCACGGAATGCGGTCCAGGCCCGGCAATTCCTTGCCAAACTTGACGCAGTGCACCATGCGCGTTCCGGGCTTTACCGGTTCACTGGGCGCCGGGGTCGGATCGCAGGATTTGTTGGCCATTCTGTTCTCCTAAGTGGCTATCTGATTTCACCTTACTGCAACTTCGTGGAAAATCCTAGCAACTCTGACTAATCCCAGGGTTTCTCAAGGTAACGCCACACTGCCTCTCTCTTCTTTTTGCAGGAACGGGAATTTTTTGAGACATTCGAATGTCTGCTTAGCGGGTTCCCGAAGAACTGGAGGGAAAGCGGCTTGCCCAGAATCACCACCCTCTTTTGGGATATTGGCGGTGTCATCCTGACCAACGGCTGGGACCGCGAATCGCGTAAAGACGCCGCCACCACTTTTTATTTGGATTGGGAAGAGTTCGAGGATCGTCACGACCTCTCTTTTCCCGCTTTCGATAGCGGGCTGATTACTTTGAATGAATATCTCGACCGCACGCTGTTCTACCGCACTCGCCCGTTCTCACGCGAAGAATTCACGGCCTTCATGTTTGCGCAGTCCAAAGAATACTCGGAAACACGCGCCATTCTGGATAAAGTGACGAGCGCCAAAAAATATTTTGTAGGCGCCATCAACAATGAGCCGCTCGAACTCAATCAATACCGCATCGAAGCCTTTGATCTTCGAAGGAATTTCCTGGTTTTCTTCAGCTCGTGTTACGTTCGCGCGCGCAAACCCGAGGAAACGATTTTTCGCGTGGCGCTGGAAGTCACCCAGCGGCCGCCGGAACAATGCCTATTCATTGACGATCGCCCGTTGAATCTGGAAAGTCCCCGAAAGCTGGGCATGAACACCATCCATCACCAAACCGCGGAGCAACTGCGCGCGGAGCTAGAAAAATACGGGGTTGAGGTATAGTAACGCCGCGCGGTTCAGCCGACTCAAATAGGCAGCCTCTGAAAAGGGAAAGAAGGAGACACGATGGCTGGGGAGACAGGTCGTACCGGTTCGGTGTACGGCGGAGTGGCGGAACCTTGCACCGTGGTTCTGTTTGGAGCGTCGGGAGACCTCGCTAAGCGCAAAGTCATTCCCGCGATGTATGACCTGGCCACGCACAACGCACTCGGCCCGCGCTACGCCATCGTCGGATTTGCCCGCACCAATATGACCGAGGACGCCTTCCGCACAGGTTTGGGGGAAGCTGCGAAAACGATTTCCGAGGTCGGGCCGATTGACCCCAAACAGTGGGACGCTTTTGCTTCCAACCTCTATTATTCTCCCGGAGACTATGCCAACCCGGAATCCTACGCGCAGCTTTGCAAGCGCCTGACGGAACTGGAGGCTGCCAAGAACCTGGGCGGGAACCGTCTCTTCTACCTTTCCACGCCGCCTGAAGTTTATCCTGACATCGTCAAGCAGTTGGGCCGTGCCTGCATTGCGCGCCCAGTATCGCCGAATTCCTGGACGCGCATCATCATCGAGAAGCCATTTGGGAGGGATCTCGCTTCTGCAAAAGCAGTCAATGAGATTGTCCTCAACGTGTTCGACGAGAAGCAGGTCTACCGCATCGACCACTACCTGGGAAAAGATACGGTGCAGAATCTGCTCGTCCTGCGCTTCGGCAATGGAATTTTTGAGCCGCTCTGGAACCGCAATTACGTGGACCACGTGCAAATCACCGCTTCCGAAACGCTTGGTGTCGAACGCCGCGGCGGCTTTTACGAAACTGCCGGCGCCTTGCGCGACATGATTCAGAGCCACGTCCTCCAATTGACTTCCCTGGTGGCCGTGGAGCCGCCCGCAGCCTTCGATGCCACCGCCGTGCGCAATGAAAAGCTAAAGGTTCTGCAGTCTATCCGTCCTTTCAACCTGGAAATGGTGGCGCAATCCGTTGTCCGGGGACAATACGCGCCTGGAAAAATCGGAGATCAGCCGGTTCCCGGCTACCGGGAGGAGCCCGGCGTGAATCCCGCTTCGAAAACCGAGACTTTCGTTGCTGCGAAATTGTTGATCGACAATTGGCGCTGGGCCGGCGTGCCGTTTTATATCCGCACGGGAAAACGCCTCGCAAAACGCAGCACCGAAATCATGATTCAGTTCCATGCCGCGCCGCACATCGTCTTTCGTGAGCGCGAAGTGCAGCCCAATCGCCTGGTGCTGAACATTCAGCCCGACGAAGGAATTTCCATCAGCTTTGGCGCAAAGCGGCCTGGCACGGAAATGAGCATTGGTAACGTCACCATGGACTTCAGTTACCGCGAAGGTTTCGGAGACGCCTCGCGGAGCGCTTACGCCACGTTGCTGAACGATTGCCTGCGCGGCGACGCTACGCTCTTCGATCGCGGCGATAGCGTGGAAGCTGCATGGTCCCTGGTCGATCCCATCCTCGACGTCTGGGGCGCTGCGCGTACCGCCACGGTTCCGCAATATCCGGCAGGTAGCTGGGGCCCTCGGGAGTCCGATCTTCTGCTCGAACGCGACGGCCGTCGGTGGTATAACCCCTAGAGCATGTCGGGTGGTTGCAAAAGTTCTTGAACCGATTTAAAAGAGGGGATTACACAAGGGGGAGCGGGTGATCCTTGCGGGGGATGTCGGCGGCACGAAGTGCAACCTGGCTCTGTTTTCTGAAAAGGGCGGCAACCTCACGCCCGTTTTCCGGCACCGTTTTGCCAGCAAGGAATTTGCGCAATTCGATCTAATCGTCAAGGAATTCTCGCGCCAGGCCTCGGAACATCTTGGCGGCGATCGCATAGAGGCTGCTGGGTTCGGCATTGCAGGCCCGGTCATCAATGGCCGCGTGCGCGCCACGAATCTTCCTTGGATTGTGGAAACCGGGACACTCATCAAGGAGCTCAATGTTCCGCACGTGGTACTCCTGAATGACCTCGGCGCTTGGGGGCACAGCCTCGAGCATCTTCCCCCCGAAGATTTCTGCGTTTTGAATCCAGGTAAGCCGGAGCCGGGCGGGACGCGCGCCTTGCTGGCTGCCGGCACCGGGCTGGGTGAGTCCATCCTCTTTTGGGATTCGGGCCGCTACCGCGTCGTGCCTTCCGAAGGCGGGCATTCCGATTTTGCGCCGCATACTGAGCAACAGATTGAATTGCTCCGCTTCATGCGCCGTCGTTATCCGCAAGTCAGTTGGGAGCTGATTCTCTCGGGCCGCGGCTTCCGCACCATCCACGAGTTTCTTGCTCCGAAAGTCTTGCATGCCTCGTTTGAGGATCCTGACGCCGACCCCGCTCCCGAAATTACGCGTCGCGGTTTGGACAAGTCCTGCAGGGTTTGTTCGGACACGCTGGATTTGTGGACCGCGATTTACGGTGCCGAAGCAGGGAACCTCGCGCTAAAAGTTTTGGCGCTCGGCGGTGTCTACGTGGCTGGCGGCATCGCCGTCAAAATTCTGGAAAAAATGAAAGACGGCTCGTTCTTTCACGCTTTCAAGGACAAATGGAAATTCGAAGGGCTCCTGAGCAACATTCCTGTCTCTATCATCCTGAATGAATCCGCTCCTTTGATGGGCGCGGCTTATGAGGCTCTGGCCGCGGTAGACAAATAGGTCCCTGCCTCGCCTGTTTCTTCTTGCCGCAGCCCCTGGCGTGGCATATTTCTCTCTCGCCGTTCTTTGATAAGCTAGAGGGACGCGATTCCTCAAGGAACGGCCTTGCCGGAAGTCCCCGCGATCTCAGACACAGGCCAACAAGGAGTAAGACATGAGCAGCGCGGCAACCACTCAAGTCCTCGAGCTTGAAAACTACGTGAACGGGGCTTGGCGCCGCGCCACTGCTTCTGAATTTGCCGATGTGACCAATCCCGCCACCGCGGAATTGCTCGCCCGCACTCCGCTTTCTGCTGCCGCCGACGTTGACGCTGCCGTGCAGGCGGCCGCCGCCGCGTTTCCGGCATTGCGTCGCACGCCTGCCGGCGAACGCATTCAGTACCTCTTCAAGCTGAGAAATCTTCTCGAGGAAAACATCGACGAATTGGCGCGCATCATCACCACGGAAAACGGAAAAACTTTCGCCGAAGCCAGGGCGGAAATGCGCCGCGCCATCGAAAATGTCGAAGTCGCCTGCGGCATCCCCATAATGATGCAGGGTTACAACCTGGAAGACGTGACGCCCGGGGTGGACGAAATGCAAATTCGCCAGCCGCTCGGTGTGGTAGCCGCCATCGTCCCATTCAACTTTCCCGCGATGGTCACTTACTGGTTTTTGCCGTATGCCATCGCCTGCGGCAACACGTTCATCCTGAAACCTTCCGAGCGCGTGCCGCTTTCGATGCGCCGCGCCTTTGAGCTGCTCGAAAAGACGGGCTTGCCAAAGGGCGTCGTAAACCTCGTCAACGGCGGGCGCGACGCTGTCAATGCTCTTTGCGACCATCCGCAAGTGCGTGCAATCAGTTTTGTTGGCTCGACGTCTGTGGCCAAACACGTGTATACGCGGTCCGCGGCCGGCGGGAAACGCATGCAGTGCCAGGGCGGGGCCAAGAATCATGTCGTCGTTCTGCCCGACGCCGATATGGAGCTGGCGACCCAGATCATTAGCGACAGCGCGTTTGGCTGCGCCGGACAACGCTGCCTTGCCGTTTCCGTAGCCGTTGCCGTTGGTGAAGCGCAAAAAACATTTCGCGACTCCATCGCGCAAGCCGCTTCCACGATTCGTGTGGGCAACGGACTTGAGCCCGGCGTGCAAATGGGCCCGGTCATTACCAAGGAAAGTAAACACCGCATCGAAAGCCTGATT
>QHYL01000275.1 GCA_003224105.1 Acidobacteriota bacterium
CGTCGCCGCTTTTTGCATCAATTACCGTAGAGCTGTTCGGATCCCCATTCATGACGAAGACTCGCTTCGACGCCGGATCGTAAGCCACGCTGTCCGCGTCTTTGTCCGCCTTGGCTTCGCCGGTCACCCTCAGCGTCTTCAAATCGAAAATGATCACCTTCCCTTGCGCGCCATCGGTGATAAACCCGCGGCCAAACTCGCTTGCTACCGCCACTCCGTGCGTTTGCTTCAAGCCACCAATGGTGCCCACGACACTGCCGTTATCCGCATCAATGACTTTAATCTCCGTCCCATGCGACAAATACACGCGCCGCGCCGCCGAATCTACCGTGATGTAGTCGAAATACTCTCGCGTGCTGCCCTCCGCCGCGGGGAAGGCGTATTTCTTCAGCAGGTGGTAACTCTCCGCCGCTCGTGTCGCCGCCAGCGCTCCTAGCAAGAGCGCCGCCCCGAATACAACGAACACAAGCTGTCGGCCAGTCCTGGAAGGTGTCATAGCCATCTCCTCCACAATACGAATCGCGACGCCAAACCTATCACAGGGAATATAAACCGGTCATAAACAGGTCCACATACGTGCTATCCCGAATCGTCCCGCGGAGTTAGTGGAAAAATCGGGATTATGACGTCACCGTCGGAGCTAAAAAGTTTTGAGAGCTTGGCTCAACTGGGCTTTTGCGGCCACGTAATCTGGCCGCTGCGCTGGTAGGCCAAATTCACGATTTGACCTGCGCGAGCTGCGACAACGCCGGTTTCGACCGGCGCATTGGGTTCCTTGCGGCTCTTCACGCAATCAAAGAAATTTTGCATGTGGTCGATGGTTCCGTCGCGGAAACTGTCGGCCTTGACCACCGGGTTTTCTCTGCCCGATACACCTTCGCGATACACCGCAAAGCCGCCACGGTTGATCTTTAAGGTGGCTTCCGTACCGCGAAACTCCAGTCCGCCATCGTCAATCGATGAAGCCATCATGCCTTCGTAGACCACATCGAATCCGGGATAACGGACCGCTGCCTGAATCGTGTCCGGGCAATCCCATTGCGTGAAGATCGCTTTGTCGGCAAGGATTTGCGCGTGGGTCGGCTGATCGGATTTCATGGCCCAGTGCGCAACGTCAATCCAATGGGTAAAAAGATCGGTCATGGCGCCGCCCCCAAAGTTCCAATACCAGCGCCAAACGTAAAACTTTTCTTCGCTGAAGGGTTGATCGGGAGCGCCCCCAAGCCACCGCTTCCAATCCAGCTCCTGGACATCGACCGGTTTGCGGTTCCTCCAGCCAAGATAGTTCTGCCACCAATAGGTCCGGACTTGCGGAACACGTCCAAGGCTGCCTCCTTGAATGAGTTCCACCGCGTCGTGAAAGTGACTCCAGCTCCTTTGCTGCATGCCGCACTGCAGAATTTTCTTGCTGGAACGGACCGTGTGAGTCAGCGTCGCACCTTCTTCGATGGTGTGAGTGACGGGTTTTTCCAGGTAGACATCTTTGCCCGCGGCAATGGCGTCGACGGCCATGCGTACATGCCAATGGTCGGGAGAAGCGATTACGACGACATCGAGCGGTTGTTCGAGTAATTCTCGGTAATCCACATGCGTGGTTGCAATGCCGTTCGAGCGCTGCTTTATCGCGTCGCGTCGTGGCGCATAGACATCGCTCACGGCAGCGATCTGAAAGTTACCGGCTTTGTCGGCGGCATTGAGCAGGTCATTCATGCGGCCGCCCGCGCCGATGACTCCGACGCGAAGTGTGTCGTTGGCGCCGAGAACTCGAGTTGACGCCAGAGCCGTCAATCCTCCTGCGATGAGAAAACCGCGGCGATCAAGTTGGTGTTGCATGGCAAGCATCTTAGCCTCTCGCGACCGATGAGAAAAGTAGGTGGATGGCAATATGGGGAAAAAGTAGATGCATTTTGGTTCGGCGGGTGGCTGCTTAGAATCCAGCGGTATTGCTCATGAATTGCCCTGATGCAAATCCGTGTTGGGCTCGCTATGGTTGCCGCACCTCCTTGCGGATGCTAGGATTCAGTGTTCTATGTCCCTCACCGACATCCACCAGAGCGCGCCGCTGCGGCCCCGCGTCGGCATCCCTTGGCGCACCAGTACCGATGAAAACCAGGCTGGAACCACCGGCCAGCGCGGCAAGACGGAGGACTACCTCCGAGCGGTCGAGAAGGCAGGCGCTGAGGGGGTGATTCTTCCCCTCAAAGATCAAGAAGAAAGGGACCGCCTCATTCCCACGCTGGATGCCTTTGTGCTTCCCGGCAGCCCCGCTGATGTAGCGCCTCGGCAATACGGTTCAGAGAACAAGGGGTTGTCCGCCCCCGCTGACACGGCTCGTGAGGAAACCGACCGTGCCATTCTCAAACACGCTTTTGCGGAAAGAAAGCCGGTCTTGGCCATTTGCTATGGGTGCCAGCTCCTGAACGTTTACCTGGGGGGCACGTTGATTCAGGACCTTAAGACAGAAACTGGCACCGCCACGCCCCATCAGAAGAAGGATCTCGTGCCGAAAGGCAAGCCCGAACCGAAAGACGATCCCGCTCACGCCGCTACCTTCGAGTCTGGAAGCCGGCTACATGCGGTTGCTGGGACTTCCCAGGCCGTCGTAAACAGCTCCCACCATCAGGCAATTCAAGAACCTGGCAGGAATTTGCGGGTTACTTCCCGGGCTTCCGACGGAACCATCGAAGGCGTCGAGTGGACCGGAGATTCCAACTGGGTCACGGGCGTGCAGTGGCATCCCGAACGCATGTTAGGCGACCCATTTTCGGAGCGTTTGTTTAGAGATTTTGTCGCCGCTGCTAAGGCCCGCGACCTGGTTGCCCACAAGATGTAGCAAACACGAATTTTTGGTTTCGATTCCGGTTTCCTGTTTTTCGAGCCATGCTGGGCCCGGTTTTGGTTCCCATTTCGAGTTTCGAGTTTCTAACTTCGTTGTTCGCGGTCTCAATCGGGGGTGTCATGATTTCTCTCGCAGGCAGGGCGGCGCTCATTACCGGCGGTTCGCGCGGCATCGGTGCCGCGGCGGTAAAAATGTTCGCGCAGGCGGGCGCCGACGTGGTGTTCAGTTACTTCAAGTCCAAGGATGCCGCGCTCCAGATTCAGCAAGAAGCCGGTAAACACGGCACACGCGTCGAAGCTTTCAAAGCCGACGCCGGCAAGCAAGCTGACAACAAGAGCCTCGTAGATCACTGCATTGCGCGGCTCGGCCGGTTGGACATTCTCGTCGCTAACGCCGGCGTGTGGAATCAGGAAGACCTCCCTATCGAAAAAATGTCCGAGAAGCAGTGGGACGAAATGATCCGCACCAATCTCAAAAGCATCTACTCGGTCATCCATTTTTCCGTTCCGCACATGATCAAGCAAAAGTCAGGCAAAATCGTCACCATCAGCTCCACCGCCGGGCAGCGCGGCGAATCGCTTCACACCCATTACGGAGCATCCAAGGGCGGCATCATCAGCTTCACCAAGGGCCTCGCCACGGAACTCGCGCGCCACAATATCCTGGTGAATTGCGTTGCACCGGGCTGGGTTGCCACAGATATGTCCAACCCCGTGCTCGAAACCAAAACCGGCCAAAAAATGGCCACTACCATGATTCCGTTGCGCCGTGCCGGTACCGCCGAAGAAATTGCCGGGCCCATTCTGTTTGCCGCTTCCGACCTGGCCAACTTCATGACCGGAGAAATCATCAATGTAAACGGAGGCGCCGTCTTGTGCGGATGAAGTTGCGCCATTTTCGCTTCGGAGTCGTTGCCGCAGCTTTGCTCGTCGCGGCCGCTTTTTTTGTTCCCTGCGCCGCAGCGCAAAATCCCGATAACATGATGCCGGAGCAAAGCGAGGCCAAAGGCAAGCAGATTCTGCGCGACCTCATTGCCGGCCTGGGTGGCCCGGGTTACACGGAGGTGCGCGAGAGCGAATGCTCCGGCCTCCGCGCGTTGTTCGGCCACAGCGGCGATCTCACCGGCTATATCAACTTTACCGATTTCCGCCAGCATCCGGATAAGGCCCGCATCGAATACTCGCGAAAGGGGCGCAACACGATTCTCTTGTCATTGATTGGTCTGGATGGGCTGGATTTCGCCCACGGCGGACTCGTAATCGCGCTCTACAACGGCGACCGTGGCTGGTCGTATGACCGCAGCGGCGTCAGCGAACTGCCTGTAACTTCCGTCACGGATTTTCAGGAAGCTGTGAAACGCGGCGTCGACAATTTGCTGCGCTTTCGGCTCAAAG
>QHYL01000141.1 GCA_003224105.1 Acidobacteriota bacterium
CGGGGCAACTTTCGAAAGGTCGTCGCGGTACAGCGTAATGTCCAGCACTCCTACCGGCACGTCCACGCCGTCAATCCCGCGCATTGCCTGCGCAATCCGCTGCGCCAGCGGCACTCCCCGCCGCACGATTCCGATCAAAGCAAGGTGTTTTGTTCCGCCGCTTTTTTCCACAATTTCGTGCGCCAGCCGCTGCAGTGTGCGGTCGATTTCCTCCGCAGACATCAATTGTCCTTTTTCGACGATGCGCATGGGTCGCGTAATCGTATCATTGGTGGCCGCCGAACGGTCAATCCAGTCACTTAGAAAGACTGGAACCCTGCATGATAAACTTCGCATCGCGGTTTGGAGGCAAAACTGGCCATGGTCTGCAGTGTGATGCGCTTCTCACGACGCTTCCTTTGGAGTGTGGCAGCCTTACTGCCCCTTTTCTTACTCTCGTTTCCTGCTGAGGGGCAAACCACCAGCGCGAAATCCTCCGAACCCGGCAACAGGCCCAAACTTGTTGTTCTCCTCGTCGTCGATCAAATGCGCGCCGACTACGTCGACAAGTTCCTCTTCCAGTGGACCGGTGGCCTCAAGCGCCTCGTCGAAGAAGGTGCGTGGTTCCGCGACGCCGCCTATCCTTACGCCGCCACGGAAACCTGCGTCGGCCACTCGACCATCTCCACGGGCGCATTCCCCGCCACCCACGGAATGATCGCCAACGCCTGGTGGGACCGCGAGACGCAAAAGCTCGTGACCTGCACATCCGACCCTAACGTAAAGAACATCGGCTATGGGGGAGGCAACCCGCAGGGCGGCGACTCCGCCTGGCGCATGGCCGTGCCTTCTTTTGCGGAAGAACTGAAATTTCAAACCGGCGGCGCTACGCGCATCGCGACCTTTTCCCTCAAAGCGCGCTCCGCCATCAGCATGGCCGGTCACAAAGCCGAGGCCGCCACTTGGTTCGACAGCGGCAATTGGATTACTTCGAGCCCTTACGGTGTGCAACCGTTCATCGAAGAACAAGCCAAGACGCACTCCCCCAAGGCGGATTACGGGAAGACTTGGGCTCTTTCGCTCCCTGAGAAATCCTACCTTTACAGTGACAAAGCCCTCGGGGCCGTTCCACCAGAAGGCTGGGATCTCACTTCTCCGCATCCCTTGCGCGGAAAGACAGGCAGCCGTGGCCCCGATCCCGCTTTCTACAGCCAATGGTTCGCCAGCCCCTACGCCGATACAGCCCTAACTGAGCTTGCGGAAAAAGCCGTCGACACTTTGCACCTGGGCAGCGGCGCCGGGACCGATTTTCTCGGCGTAAGCTACTCCTCTGTGGACGGCGTGGGCCACGCCTTCGGCCCGCGCAGCCGCGAGATTCAAGACATTCTCATCCGCCTCGACAAAGATCTTGGCGATCTTTTCGCTCATCTCGACCAGAAAGTCGGTCGCGGAAATTACGTCGTCGCCCTCAGCGCCGACCATGGCGTTGCTCCCACTCCGGAAGACCTCCAGCAAGCCGGGTTGGACTCCGGCTTGCTGCATTTCCCCGAGTTACAAACCAAGATCGAAAAGGCTCTCGCTCCCCTCAATTACCCGAAACCATCCGTTGCGTCCGTCAATGGCAGCGACATTTACTTTGCTCCCGGCGTCTACGACAAGCTGCTCCACGACCATGCGGCGATGCAGGCTGTCATCGAGGCCGTTTTGTCGCAACCCGGTGTCGCCACCGTATACCGCGCAGAAGAACTGCAGAATCGGCCCGCCACGCAGAGCCCCGCGCTCCGCGCCATGGCCCTCAGTTATTTCCCCGGACGTAGCGGCGACCTCTTCGTCGTGCCGAAGCCGTACTGGCTGTTGGACTGGACCCCGCCGGGTAGTGCGCGCACCTTCGGAACGAGTCACGGCACCCCGTACAACTACGACCAGCACATTCCCGTCCTGCTGATGGGCTTTGGCATTCAACCCGGCGAATATTTTCAGTCCGTCACCCCGGCCGACATCGCACCCACGCTCGCGGCCCTGTGCGGCATCACCCTCGCTCCCCGTGACGGCCACATCCTCTCCGAAGCCCTGAAGAAGCCGATGCGCACTCCAGCAAAAGCGGCTCGCTAATCAGAAGCTACCGTTGTGAGTCTCAAGCACGACATCGTCGAGCACACCATCGACGTCTAACACCCTGAAAGTACGCGAGACGGAGCGAATGCAGACGGCGAGTGCCGAGAGGAAGAGCGAATCGGAAGGGCGATCGGAAGGTGAAGGGGCCCAGCCGCCCCAATCCCAAAAAAATTCGACTTGATACGATACGCGCCCGAAACACACTACCTGTTAAGGAGGCTACAATGAGATACGTCGTAAAAGCGAAACACGTTTTAGCTTTGCTCACGGCCATTACGTTTGCGATTGCTGGTTTTATGCTTCCAACTCAGCGTTCGCTAGCGGCGGCGAAACATCTGCAAGTACAAACACACGACCTGACTGCGATACCCGTAGACGCATCAGTTATTGATGGAGCTGTCCATCCAGAATTGGTCACAGATAATGCGGCATATCGTTTGTTCTTTTTGTATGTAGCTCCAGCCAGCACAGATTCAGACATTGAAAAAACGATACAACATCTCGTTCTTTCGCAACAAGCTGAATTGAAAGACATCGAAGAACAATTCGCTAATCAAGTTCTTTCTGACTTCCGAACTCAGTATGATGCGTTAGTAGTGACGTATAACGATGCGGCCATCAAAGCGCTGAACACCAGTACGCGCAACGACACCACGGCTCTGAAGAAATTTCTGGATTCCAGAGATCAGCTTGTTGACCAGACACGAGCACGGCTGTCTTCCGGGGTTTCACAGAATGCACTTCTCAAGCTTCATGAACACGTTCAGCGCGAAAAATCCCGCATGCGTGTAGCCGTGGAAGAGTAAGAAGAGAGCTAATAAAAGAAGAAAGGAACAACGAATATGAAACGAAATTTATTGATCGCGTTCGCTATGGCGTTGTTTTGTTTTCTCACGCCAAACAATCTGAAGGCATGCACTTTCACAAATCATTTCAGCCAATACAATGCGGACCCCACAACCTCTGTCATTTCGCAATCCGGTGCCAGCATTAACCTCATGGTGTATTACTATACGCAGACAAGCGGATACTCTTCGATAACGCCAGACTGTACGATGCCATATCCATATGTGTACCATCGAGCGTGGGCGAGAATCACAACCCCGTCAGGCTCGTCCGGTCGTCAAGAAGGTCCCGCCAGTTGCGCCACTTGTCAACTATCGAAATCTGCCTCGTATTCTTCGAGTCTAAGTTCTAACGACGTTCCAATACTAACTCATGAAGACGGGGGAGCAGATTGTAGCATGGCTGGGGACTTCTTTTCATACCTGCCAACGCTCCAAATCGAAGTAGCCTACACAAGAGCTAAGGGGGTTGGTACATACAGCGGCTGTACTGGCGTTGCGTCAGTAGTCTGCGATTACGACACGTTTAGCGATTGCACGCCCTCTACTTCCCCTCCAGACATGCAGATTGGAAAAGTGAGGGCCTCGTTTCCACAAGCACCACCTTTGATTTGGGAGTGCTTCGGACTCGGATTTCGTTGGTATCCATACCAGGGGAATTGGACTTTCACCAACGTGACAACATACGCTTATAAATCTGGTATAGATTTACCCGCTAATTGCACTCATAACCCGTGATTTTGGCCCTCAAACCGGGGCGGCGAAACCCGCCCCATTGTCTTACAACAAAAACTACGCAATACTTCAGTTGAGAGGCCGACCATGTGGATTCTGAAAAGCATATTCCTCGGTGTCTGGTTGTTCGGATTCGGCACTATCGCGTTCCTCTGGCTGGCAGTTTACCGGCACATGGCACCCCACACGGCCGTAGACTTAAGGCTCATCGCTGGCCTTACAACTCAAAATCCTTGGTGGTGGGCATCGCTAGTCGCCGGTGTCATTCTCGGCTGTGCCCTTGTTCGCTCTTGGCCCGGCAAAGCTTCAGTTGCTCTCTGGATTTTTCTGTTCCTGACCTCCATAGTTCCAGTGGGACTGTTTGCACTGTTCTATGTTTTCTCCTCCAAACTAAAAGAGATTGTTGGAAAACCCTAGCTATACTTGCTGACGCGGCAACGCTGAGGAGACTGGCCAGGCGTGCCGTCGCCCGCGGCCACTCGCGGCTTTTCGCAAGACGCTCTACAAATCGCTGAAGTAGTTGCAGCAGGACCTGGCCGTCATCTCCAGCTAAATACACTCCGATTTTAGCCGTGTTCTAGCCATCAATTACTTCGACCATCTAACGCGTTATTTCCTATAATGAAAAATCTCTGCGGTAATGCAGAAATCCGAACTTATGCCAAGCCAGAATTTGGGTTGGCTTGCGCAGGCTTCGTGTTATCATTTTTCGCGAAGTGACTTCCGCCCGCGCGGTTGATCTCAGCGTGCAAATTGGCGCGTTGCGCCTGCGGAATCCTATTCTCGCCGCCAGCGGTACCTTTGGTTACGGCCTCGAGTTCGCCCATCTCGTCAATCTAAACCGCCTCGGTGGCTTTGTGACAAAGGGTCTTTCCCGGGAACCCATCGAAGGGGCCCCTCCTCCCCGCCTCTATCCCACCCCCTCAGGAATGTTGAATGCGGTTGGCCTGCAAAATGTGGGCGTCCGCGCCTTTGTGGCCGAAAAACTCCCAGTACTGCGAAAATTCGATACAGCCGTCATCGCCAACGTCTTCGGTTACTCCATGGAAGACTATGTCGAGGTGATTCGGGTCCTCGAAAATGCCGAAGGCCTGGCCGGATATGAGTTAAATATCTCCTGTCCGAACGTGAAAAGAGGGGGTATGCAGTTCGGTAGTGACCCTTCCCTGGCATCCGAAGTCGTGGGGGCAGCCCGGAAAGCCGCCGCCAAGCGCCCCCTCTGGGTCAAACTTTCTCCCCTTGTTACAGATATTGGACTTATCGCCCGGGCGGCCGAGGAAGCTGGGGCTGACGCCCTGACAGTGGCAAATACTTACCCCGCGATGGCACTGGATTACCGGACGGGGAAGTCCCGTCTTGGCTGCGCCACTGGGGGTCTTTCCGGCCCCGCCATTAAACCCATTACTTTGAGGCTGGTCTGGGAAACGCGGAAGACGATTCGGTCACCAATTATAGGTCTCGGAGGCATTGAGACGGTAGATGACGTGCTTGAATACCTCTCCGTAGGCGCGTCGGCGGTACAGGTCGGCACGGCCAGTTTCACTGACCCTGGGGTCAGTGAGCGGCTTATTGACGCCCTTACGAACGTCCTAGAACGAGCTAAAGTGTTTACTGCGAATGAGATAAGGGACAAGTTCAAAGCAGAAAACAGTTGACATAACGACCCATTTCTGCTACACTTTTTGGGAGTTCAGTAGTAAAAAACACACACTATGAGACATCGACTTTTCATGATCTGGGCCGCATTCCGGTGGGTGCTTCTTATGTTCCTGATCGCTCCGGTGATGGAAGCCCCCCTCGTAGCGCATCTAAATCAACCCGTGAAGCCGATTAAGACCTGGGCTGGCAATGCCAGTTGGTATGGCCCGGGGTTCAATGGCCGCAAAACCGCCAATGGCGAGATTTTCTCGACCGAAGCCTTGACGGCGGCACATCCTAACCTTCCTTTTGGCTCCCTGGTTCGCGTCGTAAATCCCCGCAACGGCAAGTTTTTACTTGTACGCATCAACGACCGCGGACCGTACCAGGAAGGGCGCGAAATTGATGTATCCTATCGAGTGGCCCGCAGCCTCGATTTAATTCACGCGGGCGTGAGCCAGGTCCGGCTCGAGCTGATGCAGGTGCCCGAGAAGCACTGACCCCGAAGGAGGTCGGGGTCGCCCATGACCCAGACCACCTTTGATGCCCATCCCCGCAGTAGCCTGATTGTCGCGCTCGACTTTGATTCCTTATCCTCCGCGGTGAAGTTTGCCTCGCAGGTTGCCGACCTTGTGGGCATGTTCAAGATCGGCAACCAGCTTTTCACCGCTGCCGGCCCCGCCGCCGTGAAAGAAATCGCCGCGCTGGGCGCGGGCGTCTTCCTCGACCTGAAATACCACGACATTCCGAACACCGTCGCCGGAGCGGTGCTTTCCGCAGCGGCCATGTCCGGCGTGCAGCTTGTGAATGTGCACGCGCTTGGCGGGAAGGCCATGATGGAGGCGGCTGCGCAGGCCATCAGCGCCGGCGTGCCCATGGGCGCGGATCGGCCGCGATTGCTGGCCGTCACGATTCTCACCAGCATGGATCACAGAGCCATGAAAGAAGTTGGAGTCGGCGGCACACCCAAGTCGCGCGTGGTCAAGCTCGCCTTGCTGGCCAAGGAATCTGGTGTCGACGGCGTGGTCGCCTCCGTTCAGGAAGCCAAAGCAATTCGCAAAGCGTGCGGTGATGGTTTCCTAATTGTCACTCCTGGCGTGCGACCGAAAGACTCCGATGTGCAACCCGCGACCGACGATCAATCGCGCAAAGCCTCACCCAGGGAAGCCATTCGCGCCGGCGCCGACTTTCTAGTGGTCGGCCGCCCGATTCTTGCAGCTGCCGATCCCCGCGCTGCCGCGCAATCCATTGTCGACGAAATCGCCGCCTCAAAATAACTCCTTAGGTTTGACCGCTGATTCTTTCCTCCAGTAGCATCCAAGCGGTGGTAACTTCCTTTGGCAACTAAGTCCACAGCGACGCAGACAACCGCAACGAAGAGCGTGATCGTCGGCACGGCCGGGCACATCGACCACGGCAAATCCGCTCTCGTCGAAGCGCTGACTGGAACTCATCCCGATAGGCTCGAAGAAGAAAAGCGCCGCGGTATCACCATTGATTTGGGTTTCGCTTTTCTCGAAGAGGATGGGGTGCGCTTTGGTTTTGTAGATGTGCCGGGGCACGAGCGGTTCGTGAGCAACATGCTGGCCGGCGCGGCAGGAATCGATGTGCTGCTGCTGGTGATTGCCGCCGATGAATCCATCAAGCCGCAGACGCGTGAGCATTTCGATATTTGCCGTTTGTTGGGCGTGCAACGCGGGGTGGTAGCGCTCACCAAAAGCGATCTCGTGGATGGTGACACACTCGAACTGGTGCGGTTGGAGGCGGAAGAATATTTGCGCGGATCGTTTTTGGAAGAGGCTCCGCTCGTTCCAGTAAGCGCGAAAACCCATGCAGGGTTGGAGGAATTGAAGAGAGCTCTTCACGCAGCGGCGGAAAGCGCCACCGTGAAAGATGCATCGCGGCATTTTCGTTTGCCGATTGACCGCGCATTCGCAATAAAGGGATTTGGGTCCGTGGTGACGGGCACGCTGATTTCCGGCAGCGCGGGCGCGGGCGACGAAGTGGAGCTGTTTCCCGGCGGAGAGCGTTTGCGTGTGCGCGGCGTGCATTCCGGCGGAAAGGCGGTGGAACGCGCGACACCGGGGCAGCGCACCGCCGTGAATTTGGCGGGCATCGAGCACACGGCGTTGAAGCGCGGCATGGTGCTGGCAACTCCGGGAAAATTCCGGAAAACGCGGCGAGTGGATGTGCGGCTGGAGCTACTGGCGTCAGCGCGAAAAATGAAGCAGGGGACGCGCGCGCATTTTCATGCGGGAACGGCGGAGACCATTGCGGAGGTTTTTTTTCACGGACAAAAGGAATTGCCGCCGGGCGGCAGAGCTTTCGCCAATCTGAAATTGCAGGACGAACTTCTCGTACTGCCCGGTGACCGCTTTATCGTGCGGCAGTTTTCGCCTGTACTGACGATTGGCGGAGGGACGATTCTCGATCCGCTGGCGCGTCGCCCGATGCTGCGCGACACGGGACGCATCGCGTATCTCGAAACGTTGGAGCGGGGAACCGGCGAGGAAATCCTTGCGGCGATGGCGGAGCGCGCGATTCTTGGCCTTGGCCATGAAGAAATTATTGCGCGGACTGCTTGGATGGATCACGAAATCCGCGACGCGGCCAGGAGACTCTCCGATGCGGGCCGCGTGAAATCAGTTTCCACGGAACCGCTCGTGCTGGTTACGGAAAAAATCTTTGCAGGGCTTCGCAACAAGATTCAAGAGAAGGTCGAGAAATTTCAAAAAGAGAATCCGCTCCTGCCTGGGATGCTTCGGGAAGACCTGCGCTCCAGCCTGGGAAAGCGTGTGCGACCTGAAACCTTCCGCGCCGCTCTGGAGGATCTGACGTCGCAAAAGAAACTCGATGCAGCTGGCGAATTGGTGAAAAAAGCAGGCTCGGAAATCACGCTTCAACCGGAAGAAGCAAGAGCCAAAGATGCCATTGAAGCCGCTTTCGCATCCGCAGGCCTGCAAGTGCCGTCGGTGAAAGAAGTGCTCACCAAGCTTGCAATCGAAGCAAAACGCGCG
>QHYL01000142.1 GCA_003224105.1 Acidobacteriota bacterium
CTGAAGTGTCCGTCACCGTTCCAAGAATCGTGCCACTCGCTCCTCCTTGGCCGTAGAGAGGCCCGGCCGCCGAAGTGATTAACAGGCAGAGCATGAGAACGCGCGTCTTTGGAGACATAATTCTTCCCTCCTCGTGACACCCCCAACTCGGTGGGACTCGCATTCCGAATATCAAAAACTACGTTCGCAGAACCCGCCCCTGCCCCACGCGGTTGTCTCAGTGTACTTAGGCGCGGATAGTTCCATTGCCACCGTGCATCGTCAAGTTGCAAGCGGCAGACTATCTGCATTTCGCTATGAAAAACTCTCTGCATCAACGAAGAAAAGCCAGCCAAATCGCTATTTAGCAACGAATTTGGATAACAATTTAAGTTTTATTTAACTGGGGTAAAGCCCTTTTGCGCGCTGCAGCGTGTTTTGCAATGCAAAAGACCGACTTCGGTCAGTTCAAAAGTGGTTCACTAGCAGCAGGACTTGGACGGAATCAAAACCCCGTTTTTGAAAAACCAGTCATGATTCGCCCCTACGATAGCTTCTTCATCGTGAAATGTGTTGATGGAGTGAGTGTTGAGGTTCGGTTCGAACTAACTGTGCGAGAGCATCATTCGGATAGTAATGATCGACTGAGGCAGGAGTGACCAGCTTATGCTCAACGAAAACTGCGGGAGGTACCGGACGTTGGTTAAGAATATCGAGGCTGACTCGAATGAGGTTCTCGCCGTAACGCTCGGGGAAATACGCTACAGAACCAACAAATCGAGTTTTAGGCTGACGGAGTTCCGCTCGTCCTTCCGGCGATGCATTCTGCCCCATAACGACGCAGTTTTCAGTCCTGCCCGCTTCTTGAAAGGCACGGAGGGCACCGAGCGCGCTCGGATCATTAATAGCCCCAACCACCACGTGGCGGGCGTGCGAGAAACGCAAGTGCTTGCGCACCGCTTCAAAGCTGGGCCCGAGTTCCCCGTCACCCTCCAAATAAGTCACGCGGCAATTCGCCGTGCTCGGCAACACTTGATTGATTCCCACGAGCAATCCCGACAACCGCATGCGTGGAAGATTTCCAGCGCGTTTCAGTTCGAGCAGCAGAATCTCGTCCGCTTCTGAGTGCCAGCATTCCTTAACCCAACGGCCCAGGTAACGCCCCCCGACTAGTCCCGCCTCATAATTATTCGCTCCATAATACGTCGCTCCGGGATGGGGAATATCAATCGCAATCATGGGAATGCCGGCTTCGCGATATTTGGCCGCTACTATTGGCGCAACATCTTCATTGGTCTGGAACTCAATCGCAAGATCGACCTTCTCGCGGACTAGCAAGTCAGCGTTGCGCTGCGCAGTCTTGGCGCTGTAGCGGTTATCGACGCAGATGAGTTCAATTCCCTCCGCAGCGGCAGCTCGTTGCAAGCTCTCTGACACTTCTCGCGAGAACTGATAGTCCGTACCCTGGGCAGCGTATCCCAACCGGTAGAGTCTTTGCCTCCACGGCCGCACGCGAGATTGATAAAGGTTCTGCCCGACCTTATCGACCATTCCGCATTTCTCGAGCGTATAGAGGAGACGAAAGGCCATCGTCTTCGGCAGTCCACACCGTGCGCAAATCTCCTTCAGCGGCAGAGCTTCCCCCGGCGAATGAAACGCACTTAACAGCTGAGAGGAGTGAACGATAGATTTGACGACGTACCGGTCTCGAGTCTGAGCGATGGAACTCATACGGCTGAGATATGATTATCCATTTTTTTCGTTTTGCAAAGCGAAATGTGCAATCTGACTCTGGAAGAGACGCAGAGAGGCAGATCTTTGCCTGCGCGGGATTAGAACCCTCATGCGGCAAGCAAGAGGCGCTGCCCGAAAATCTTCGACGGAAGGGATTGCAACGACTTTCAGGAACTCCATAAAATCGACAATACAGCCTGAAGGCTTGGAATTGGTAACGGGAAATCACTTCCCGGCAATCGGAATCTCATAGCCGGTTCTACAAAGCGAAATTGGCAAGCGGGCCTACACCTTCCGACTTTGCGCTCACACGATCTAGGGTAGCAAACCCATGTCCTTGCTTTATGGCCCTTTTCCCCATTACGCTAATCACCCGGCTCGTTTCGCCCTGCAAAACGAGTGAATTTGCAAGGAAAAACGTGACCGCTGCCAGCAAACAATTGTAATCTTCCCGTCCCAGATAGAGGTTCGCATGGAATCATCCACGAGTGAAAAGGTCGTTGGTGCTCTTGAGACATTTCGTATTGAGCTTCCCTCTTGGGGCTTTGCCAATACAGGAACTCGTTTCGGAAAATTCATTCAACTGGCGGCGGCCACCACCACCGAGGAAAAGTTCAGCGATGCGGGTCAGGTGCACCTCCTCACTGGAGTCTGTCCAACTGTAGCTCTGCACGTGGACGCGCCCTGCAGCACACGAAAGACAGCATCGAAATCGCAAAGCGGCTTCACTGCAGGGATATTTCCCTTTGGTTTGCAGACGGTTCGAATTATCCAGGGACTGCCAACATTCGGCACCGCAAGAAATGGTTTGCAGATGCACTAAAGGAATCGCATCGAGAGCTGTCGCCTGACCAGCGAATGCTCGTCGAGTACAAACCCTTTGAGCCAGCCTTTTATCACACGGACATCGCCGACTGGGGGATGGCTCTTCTTCTTTCGCGTGAGGCCGGCCCACAAGCTAAAGTCCTGATGGATACCGGACATCACTACGCCGCGCAGAATATTGAGCAAATCGTAGCGTGGCTGCTCTCGGAAGAAATGCTCGGGGGGTTTCACTTCAATGACCGCCGCTACGCCGATGACGACTTGACTATGGGATCGATCGATCCGTATCAGGTCTTTCGCATCTTCCACGAAATCCATTTCTTCGAGTGGGAAACTGGTCAGCGAGCCGACATCGCTTACATGGTGGATCAAAGCCACAATCTCAAAGGCAAGATCGAGGCCATGATTCAAACCGTCACAATGGCTCAGCAGCTCTTCGCCAAAGCAGCACTGGTTGATGTGAAAAAGCTCGCCGCCGCCCAGCAGAATTGCGATCTAGTTCAGGCAGAGTCGTTGCTGCAGGACGCTTTTGCGACCGATGTCCGCCCTGCCATCCAAGACTGGAGAAGTTCCAAGGGCTTACCCAGAGATCCGATGGAGGCATTCCGGCAGAGCGGCTACCTTGAGCGCATCACGAAAGAACGGGCAGCGAAGAACACCCACAACGTATCTTCTTATGCCTAACATGGCTCATTCCAAGTCTTATCTTGCTTTCGATTTCGGCGCGGAAAGCGGACGTGTGATTCTTGCCCACCTGCACTTGGGGATTCTCAAGATTGAAGAAGTGCACCGATTTCAGAATGAGCCCGTCGAATATGGGGGCTCACTTCATTGGGACGCCCCTCGTCTCTGGTTCGAAGTGCGTAAGGCTCTGACCTGCGTGGAGCACCTGGACCTAGCTGGTATCGGCGTGGACGCATGGGGTGTGGATTACGCCTTACTCGGAGAACGCGGAGAGCTACTTCAGAATCCGTATCACTACCGCGACCGCCGCACCCAGGGCATTATGGAAGAGGTTTTTCGAAAGGTACCAAGGGAGGAGATCTACCAGGCGACGGGCATCCAATTCATGCCCATTAACACGCTGTACCAACTCTTTGCTGCGCAGCGAGAGACGCCCACCATACTTGCGGCGGCCAGGCAACTGCTGACCATCCCTGACCTATTCAATTACTGGCTGACTGGAAATGCCGTTTGCGAATTTACAAACGCAACCACAACCCAGCTCGTCGACCCCTTTCGTCGCAGTTGGGCCACTGATCTCATGCAAAAGATAGGAGTACGTCCTGAACTTCCGGCTCCGATCGTCGAGCCCGGCACAATCATTGGAACTTTGCTGCCTTCTGTGGCCCAGAATTCTACTTTGGCTCGAACGCCTGTGATTGCTCCTGCGTGCCATGACACTGGTTCGGCCGTTGCTGCAATCACGGCTCGCGATGACACTGCATTCCTCAGTTCTGGAACCTGGTCTCTAATCGGTACTGAACTCGACGCACCGATTGTGACGCCTCAGGCACTGAAGCTGAACTTTACAAACGAAGGCGGGGTGAATGGGACCACGCGACTTCTGAAGAACGTCATGGGACTTTGGATGCTGCGAGGCTGCAGAAATTACTGGAGCACAAAAGGCCAGAGCGCCGATTACCGTGGACTTGTGGAACTGGCAGGGCGCGAGCCGGCCTTCAAACATCTCGTAGATCCTGACGACGAGTGTTTTCTGCGGACGGCAAATATGCCCGCCGCCGTTGACGATTTTTGTAGAAAGACCAATCAGCCAGCACCGTCAAGTCCGGGTGCTTATGCGCGATGCGTGATGGAGAGCCTGGCATTGAAATATCGCCAGGTTCTTCGCAGCCTCGAACAGCTTTGTGGAAAGCGCATCGAACAGATCCGCGTAATCGGCGGAGGGTCGAAGAATCGGCTGCTCAATCAATTTACGGCGGACGCGACGGGCAAGCGAGTCCTCGCCGGCCCCGCCGAGGCAACCGCTCTTGGGAACATCGCCATTCAAATATTGGCAACAGGCGACGCCTCCTCCCTTCAAGAAGTCCGGGCAGTCGTGGATCGGTCTTTCCCAACGGAGGTCTTTGAACCTCTAGAGACTGACAAGTGGGAGCGGCAAACCGAACGCTTCGAGCAGTATTGCGAGATTACTTATGCCTGAAATCAAAGACATTACGCACTTGAAAGATTCATGGAGCGAAGAGCAAGCCCGCGAACTGGCTGCGAACCCCTTGGCGCTTTTGCGGTATCGCTCGAATTTGCTGGGTGCGGATCTTCGCATCACTAATTTCGGCGGTGGAAATACCAGCTCGAAGATCGAGCTTCCAGACCCATTCACTGGTCAGCCTGTCCGCGTGCTTGCGGTCAAAGGCAGCGGCGGAGACCTCGGCTCGATAAAGGAATCAGGATTTGCACTTCTTTATCTTGACCGCCTCGAGCACCTCAAAAAACTGTATCGCGGCGAACCGTACGAAGACGAGATGGTGGCCTACTATCCACTTTCGGCGTTCGGCGAGAGCCGGGTTGCAGCCTCCATCGATACCCCGTTGCACGCATTCCTCCCTTTTTTGCACGTCGACCATCTGCACCCCGACTGGGCGATTGCGTTGGCGGCGAGCGCCAATGGCAAGCGCAAATTGGAACAGTTCAACAAAGAATTCGACCGTAGAATCGTGTGGCTCCCGTGGCAGCGCCCGGGGTTTGAACTTGCACTGCTTATCGAGCGGGCAGTTCATGAGAATCCAGGCGTGGAAGGCCTGATCTTAGGAGGCCACGGCCTGTTCACCTGGGGCACCACACAACGCGAGTGCTACTTGAACAGCATCCACACGATTGATCAATTGGGTCAATTCGTCCTTAGGCACCGAGCCAAGAAAGGCGTTCTCTTTGGCGGAATCGAGCATCCGGCTGTTCCAGATCGTAAGGCGATCGCCATTCAGATACTTCCCGCATTGCGCGGCGCGGTTTCCTCGAACCGCCGAGTCATTGCTCATTACGCCGACCATGACGATGCCTTGACCTTCGCCGGGTCGAAGTGGGCTAAAGAATTGAGCGCCTTGGGCACCAGTTGCCCCGACCATTTCTTGCGCACGCGAGTCTGTCCCTGGTTCCTCGATTGGGATTCCGCAAAAGAAACCGTTCAGGCTCTCAAGACCCGTATTCGGAACGACATCGCTGGCTATCGGGCGGCCTACAAAGAGTACTACGAAGAGTGGGCGACGGCGGATTCCCCAAAGCTTCGCGATTCGAACCCTTCAGTGGTTGTTGTTCCGGGACTCGGTCTTTTCGGCTTCGGCAAGAACAAAAAAGAAGCGCGGATCACGACTGAGTTCTTCATCAACGCCATTCACGTCATGGCAGGCGCGACCGCATTGGAAGACGGTGAGGTTTCTCATCCTCTGCCCCAGGCTCGGCCCGCTGAACAGTCACGGCAGTTCTCACATTTCCATAATTATGTTGCGCTGCCAAGGTCAGAGGCCTTCCGGATCGAGTACTGGGCGCTGGAAGAAGCCAAACTCCGGCGGATGCCACCAGAAGCAAAATTGAGCAGGAAGATTTTTCTCATAGTTGGCGGCGCGAGCGGCATCGGTCGAGAAACTGCACTCATGCTTGCGAAGAAAGGGGCGCACCTTGTTGTCTCCGATTTCGATGTAGAGGGCGCCAGGAAAGTCGCAGTGGAAGCTGGCGCTCTTGGTTCACCTGAATTTGTCGCACACGCAGCGGTTGATCTCTCCTCATCTCAGAGTCTTGCAGAAGCGACTCGATTCACGATCCTGCAATTCGGTGGCATCGATGGAATCGTGAACACCGCGGCCATCTATCCCGTACCGGGGTCAGACGGGGAGCTTTCTGATGCACTCTGGGCAAAAACCTTTCTGGTCAACGTAACCGGAAATTACCTCTTGGCTCGCGAAACGGCGTGGGTTTTTTCCGACCAGAATCTGACGGCCTCCATCGTACTAACCAGTTCCGCTAATGCGGTGGTGCCTAAGAAAGGCAGCGAGGCTTACGACACGAGCAAGACGGCGTTGAACCACCTGATCAGGGAGCTCGCCATCAAACTTGGCCCGCTGGTTCGAGTCAACGGGATCGCTCCCGCAACCGTGGTTGCCGGGTCGACGTTGTTCCCGCGCGACAGGGTTATTCAGTCGCTGCAGAAGTACAAAATCGCCTTCTCGGAGAGTGAATCCACGGACGAACTGCGCTCTAAGCTAGCCAACTTCTACGCACAACGCACGCTCACCCGCCGCCCCATTCTCCCTCAAGACTGTGCCAGTGCGATCGTCTGGCTGGCG
>QHYL01000143.1 GCA_003224105.1 Acidobacteriota bacterium
GCGGCCCTCGCCGGGAAAATGGACCCGCGCGTCACCGACCAAGACATCACCATCAAAGTGAATTCACAAAAGAATCGCTTCTTCCACTCGCACACGCCTTTTCTCGCGATGAAGTTCTCCATTACAATCCCACGCATGGCTGCCCGCCGCCAATTCCTCTTCGCCGCCTGCCTGATCGCCGGCAGCTTCGGTTTACCTTTGGCGGCGCAGCAAAAGACTCCCGCTGCTCCGGCTCCCTCCGCGGCCCGTATTCTGCTCTTGCCGCGGCGCATCGTTTCCGGGGAACGCGCCACGCTTGCCGTGCTCGGCGTCAATGGGCGACTGACGCCGGGAGCCACAATTACCTTTTCCAATGGCGACCGGCTCAAGACGGACACCACCGGCCGCGCTCTTTTTGTCGCTCCGCTGAATCCCGGCGTCATCTTCGGCTCCATTGAGGGCCGTCCGGGACGCGTTTCCACAATGATTCTCACCCCCGCCGAGGCGTCGTCGCCCACGATGGAGATTTCCTCGGCCCCGCGAATCGCTTCGTTGACGGATCGTTTTGAGCTTTTTGGCAAAGGATTCTGCGGTGACGCGGACGCCAACCAGGTCACGATTGCGGATCGTGGCGCGTTGGTGCTGGCGTCTTCCCCTGTTTCGCTGTTAGTTCTTCCGCCGATGGAACTGCCGCCTGGGCCGGCCAAAGTTAAAGTCTCGTGCGCAAAGCGGGGCGCACCGGAGTTTGCAGTGCTGTTCGTCGGGCTCGACTTGCAAGCGGATTCCTCGCCACTGAAGCGAGGCGAGCATCGCACGCTGACGGTGCGCGTGAGCGGCACGACGGAAAAGATCTCCCTGGAAGCGCGCAATCTCGCTCCAGACGTCGCCGAGCTTGTGGGAGGCAATCCCGTGCGGCGCTTCAGTAGCGGCGAAGAAGAAAACACCGCGCAGTTCGAGGTCATCGGCCGCAAGAACGGCACGTTCCTCATCTCCATCCGCCTGGTGCCTGGGTTGGGAAGGCCGCAGCCGTGAACCCGCTGATAGAAAACGAGCGCGAGGCTATGTGGATTTCTTGGAGCTGGCCGTGGCGGCGCTTGCCGCGGGCGCCCCTGCAGTAAAGCCGAGTTGGCTCTGGCCGTTTTCCAGCAAAGGCTCGGCAGGAGCCGGTGCGAGCATCCCGTGGAGCCCGTCCTGCGTTTTCTCGAGCAGCTTGTCGGCTTCGCTGTAACTCTGTGCCGCATTCTTCAAGTGCGTGCCGAGCACGCCGAATTTTTCGGCGAATTTCTCCAGTTGCTTCTCCAGCCCGGAGAGACTGCCGAGAAGGCGCCGGACTTTCCGAGGGAACGAACATGAGCGCCAGGTCGAGCGTGCCTTCCTCGGGAACAATGTATTTTCTCGCGATGGCGTCGGCTTGGCCTTTGACCGCGGCGACAAAAGCGCGGCGTGCTTCCTCCCCTTCGGTAGCGATGCGCCGGTAAGCGTCCAGCGGGAACTTGGAATCAATAGCCATCAGCTTTTTGTCGCGCAGAAAAATCACCGCGTCCGCCGCTTCGCCGCTCGAAAAGCGGTATTGCGCGGCGTAGAATCCGGGGGGCAAGGAATCTTCGAGCAGGCGTTCGAGCGTGACTTCTCCGAGCGAACCGCGCGACTTGGCGCCTCCCAGGATCCCTTCAATGGTCTGCGCCGCTTGCGACAATTGCGCGCTGGCTTGCTGCACTCCGCCGAGCTGCCGCTGAATCTCGCTGATTTGCTCGCGCGCGTTTTGGAGTTCGCCGGCCATGCGCGCCTGCGCGTCGGAAGCCAATTGGCCGGTGATCTGCGCGGAATTCTTGATGGCTTCCTGAAGCGTGGGCGTGAAGCTATCAAGGCGCTGCGCGACGCTTTTGGCGATAGTTTCCAATTGGCCTGTGGTTTTGGCTTGTGAGGTTGCGATGGTCTGAAGGTCGCGTCGCAACTCGTTCATCTGCGATTCCACGACTTCATTTTTCTGGCGGCCCTGCAAGTTTCGCAGAACCAGCCAGAAAACGGCCAAGGCCACGGCAATCACGGCGGCAATGAGGAGTCCGTTCATTCTTTCTCCGATTTGATTACGGGAAACGGTCCTCCTACTTTAGCAGAGTCGAAAGTCGATGGTTGAAAGTGAAAAAAGAAGACGCGCGCAGAAAAGAAGGAGGCCCTGCCATCTAGGGCCTCCTTCACTCTCGGCTTTAGGCATTCAACTTTTGAACTTCTTTTACCAACTCAGCTTGAGCGCGAACTGGAACTGCCGCGCATCGTAAGAGGCGGTTGGCTGGCCCGCGCTGCAAGTCGCGCCGGCAAGCGGATCGCAGAGCTGGTTGACCGCCGCGACGTTCAGGCGATTGAATAGGTTGAAGGCGTCGGCGATGATGTCGAACTTCAGCCGTTCTCCAAGCGGAATGCGCCGCGAAAGGCGCATATCCCACTGGAAGAAATTGGGTGAACTGAAGCGGTTTCGCCCAAGGTTGCCGTCGCAACCTGCCGGCGGCGCAACCAGCGGAACATTGAAGGTGGCCCCGCTGTTGTCCAGGCAAGTGCTGGCGGGGACAAAGACGACGCCCGGGATGAATGCCGAAGTCGTGCCCGCCGTGCCGCTTGCAGCAACAGAAGGACGAGCCTGCGAGGCGCCAAGGTCCAGCCGCGTGTCCTCACCGGTGATGACGTTGAACGGCCGGCCGGAAGAGAACTCCACGATGGGAGAAAGCGTGAAGTCACCAAAGAAATGCTTCAAAGCGCCGTCCCCGGACTTGGCGCTGCCGGATTGGAAGACCGCGCTGGTCACCCAGCGGTGGCGCTGATCGTTCACGGAGTTGGCGCGCTCGAGCCTGGGGAAGCGGCTGTCTTGCGGCTCGAGCGGAGATTGCAGGTCTGTCGAGTCGTCAATCGAATGGGAATACGTGTAGCTGGACAGCAGCTCGAAGCCCTTCGAGAAACGCTTCGTGAGATTGAAGGTCAACGCATTGTATGAGGAGTTGCCGTCGGAGAGCTGGGCGTCCACGCTGTTCCAAGGCACGGGAACTCCGGGGCCTTGGGGATAGCCCGCCAAAGCCGCAAGACCGACCTCCGTTGTGTAACCACCAGGAACCAAGCCCGCGAAGGATGGATTTGGTCCCGAAGGACGGAAGAAGTTAAAGAACGCCGGCGTGCCAACGAAGCCGACGGCAGCCGCCGGGTTGCAGCTCGCGGCGGCAAATCCCTGGCCCAGCGCGCCCGGTGCAATCAGGAAAATACTGCCGCCGCCTGGCGTACCGACGCACGTGTTCGTCGCGCCGCTCGGAACAACCACGGTGAGCGGGTTGCCAACGCTGAGTCCGGAGGCGGCGGCGTTAAAGGCGTTTTGCGCCAGCAGTTTTGGATCCGTGGAGTTGATGTCCACTGGACGGTTCAAATGCAAACCGCGGGTCCACTGGTACGCGAGGCTGAACTTCCAGGAGCCGGCGAGTTCTCGCTCGATGGTCAGATTCGCCTGGTGTGCGTAGGCGTAGACAAAGTTCTTCGAGAGCGGAAGTGTGAAAGGAAGAATGGGTAGCGGAAATCCTGCCTGTAGATAAGCTTGACCGGCGAAGATGGAACCGGAGGCGAGCGGATCGAAGCGCTGCTGATTCGGCAAATAAAACATGTTGGGCAGCGCGTTCAGGACGCCTTGGAAGATGGATGAACCGTTCAAGTTTGCCGGCGTGTCAGTTCCTGGGCCCCCGGCAGTAGCGCAGTCTGGGGTGACTAGGCCGCAAGCGGATGGCGTTCCCCCGGTGGAGATTAACTGCACGGAGCGGCCGCCATCGGCGGTGACCGAGTCGAAGGCAGTGGCCAGAAGGGGATGGTCGTAGAACATGCCGTATCCGGCGCGAATGACTGTCTTGCCGTTTCCTGAAGGATCCCAGGCCACACCAAAGCGCGGCGCCACATCGTTGTAATCGCGGGGAATACCTTCGACCACGCCAAGAGCCTTTTCTGCGGCGGCGTTCACTGCCGTAGCAGGTCTAAAGAGCGGGCTGAGTTCAACGTCGTAGCGCACACCATAGTTCACTGTGAAGTGGCGGTTCATGCGCCAACTGTCTTGTACGAAGAAACCAATCGGCGTGTTGTCAAAGGGGTTGTTGGAATTCCCGATGCCCTGAATGTAAGAGGTGGGAATCCCCAGGCCATAGGACTGCAGCGCGGTCGTTCCGGGAAGGGCGGTGACTCCTGGAACACTGTTCGGGAAGCCAAAGGTCGATGCCGAGAACCCGCCGAAATTCACATCGCCGCCGAAGTCGAGTTCGAAGATTTGCGCCTTTTTCGAGCGCAACTGGATGAGGTTGTAATCGCCGCCGATCTTGAACGTGTGGCTGCCACGGACCAGCGTCATATGGTCTGTGAATTCGAAGCGCCGTTCGATGCGATCCACTGTCGAGTAAGGTTCGCGCCCGAAATAGGCGAACCCGGGAATATTGACGCCGATATCGGAGCCACCGGGGAGCTGCGAAAAGCCGAAGTGCAGCCCGCGCCGCGCGACCTGCGAGCGGAATTCGTTGAACGTCTTGTCGCTGACAATGGTGTCATGCTGGAAGGTGACATTCAGGTCCCGCGACTGGTTGTACCCGGCACGTGAACCGGAGTTCTGGCCAAAAACCTGGTTCTGGGAAGTGGAAGGAAGACCGGTAACGAGAGACGGAGACACGCCGACGCGCACAAAAGAATTATTACGATTGTTCCAGCGCTGATCGAGGCGTGCCGACCAGAGGCTCGTTTTCTCCATCACCGGGTAATTCCCGCGGATGGAGTTCAGGCCCACGTAGGATCCAGGAAGTGGTGCTACGTAGACGCCCCCGGCAGAGCAAGTAGCACCGTTATTGACCGGCTGTCCTGCGGGACACGTGACCGGGACAGGGAACTGAGCGCCAGGTCC
>QHYL01000144.1 GCA_003224105.1 Acidobacteriota bacterium
AGACCTCGTACGAGGCCGCGAGTTGTGTTTGCCCTGCGGCAAGCAGTTTTTGGACCGCTGCATCCTGATCGGGCGTGATCATGAGCGTGGCGCCGGGGATGAACTGCGTCGTGGCCGGCACAAGCCCGAAACTGTTGATGCCAATGCTCGAAAATCCCGTTTCCTCGCGCTGCGTGTATTCATAAGAGAAAAAACCGAAGGTTTTGTCTTTCTTCAATGCGCCGCCGAAGGTGAGGCCGCTCTGCGTGCGCGTGTAAGCCTGCTTGACGGGATTCAGCGCTCCTGTGGCTGGATCAATCTCGCCCGAAAACGGATTGCGCGCCTGAAACGCCTT
>QHYL01000145.1 GCA_003224105.1 Acidobacteriota bacterium
CGGGTCTGGATTCCGCAATGAGGCGAAGTGCCTCAGGAAATAAATCGCGTTCGTCGTCATGCCCGAGTTGTTTACCCGCTATGGAAAAGGGAGGACACGGGACGCCACCAGCAAGGAGATCGACTCCACGAAACTGCGAACCTCCCACCTCTGTGATGGAATTCTCTATGACTCGCCAGTGCGGACGATTCTGCCGAAGCGTGTTACAAGCATGGGAGTCAATCTCGATCGCGGAAGCAAGCTCAAATCCGGCAGCTTCCAGGCCTATAGCCTGACCTCCGGCCCCCGCGCAAATCTCAAGTACCGTTAAACCCATCTTTCTTGGATGCCCATCCCGAGGAACTACTTGCGAAACCAATATCCTCTCTAGTGACCCGGCATGTCAAGGATATAGCGTTCGCTTTTTGTTTGCCGATTGCCCGGCCTTCGGGTTTTTGGGCGGTGTCTTTCACTTTGCCTTTCTTTTTCGTCTTGCGCCCTCCTAAACCACTCACCCCGCCATGAATATAGGGGTCCGTCCCATTCAGATCGGTCAGTGATTTCGCGAGCAGGTGATTCATCGATTCCATCACAAACCACGTGCGCTCTGCTTTGTGCCCTCTCTCCCACGCAACCGCCAGTCCCAGCTCAAAAGGCATATTGAGACGTGGCGTCCTGGGGTGTTTGCCGTCAAGCTGAACTCGTGACAGGTCATGAATCGAGAATCGACAACCCTGAATGAGGGGAAAGATGCGGTCGAGCCGCCTCGTTCCACCAGGGATTTCTAGTGTTACACGAGGGTCCATTTCCAGGGCTCTTATCCCGCAAATATAGGCGAGATACAGCCTTTGCGACTTCTCGTCGTACGGCAGGTTTAGGAAAACTTCATCAGGAGGGATTGGTCTTCGCGCGCTTGGACTTCCTTCGCGGTGACGTGCTGGACTTGGCTTTTCTTGTCGCCGGGCCACGAGTTTTTGCCTTCAGGTTCCCGTTCTTGTTGGCGGATGAGGTAGCGTAATATAAATGCGAATAGCTCCTCTTGGCCAGACTTTTCTCCACCATATCGATGATTTGCTTCGTGCGGCGTTTGGACAGCCCATAGAGCTGGCCAACCTCTTCCGGGGTTCGCCGGCGTCCAGTAATGATGACAGGTTTGCGCATCTTCCCTCACCCCCATGCTACGCTTGGGAATAAGCCTCTTCAAGACAAAATCACAGGTTGATAACGCTAAGTCCTCCGGGTAAGTTGATACTTTGCCTTTTTGTCGCTCGTTTTGTGCGTCCCGAAACCACTCACCCCGCCATTTTTGCCATTCAACCCTCGATTTCGCCTGTTCCCCACATAGTACTTGACCAATCGATAAATCCATGCTATCTTCCCCTCGTGTTTGTTCGCACTGAGCTTCGAAGTTTCAGTAACCAGCCCCGTCGCTCGTCTTCTCCGCCTACCACCGTAGAGCCTCTCGGCCCGCAGCAACCGTTTCCTTCTAGGCTACTTACATGGCACTCGCCGCTAAGTGCTTTGTTTGCCACACATCCGCAAATTCCAGGTGTAACCCCTTTATTTGCAACACTTCCAAAAACCTGCCCTCGCAAGTCCTTTATTTGCCACACTTGCGAGACCCCCCCGGGGGCCTAAGGAGGCTCCTTCGAGTCCCTGTGGCAACTCAATTGGACCGGTCATGGAGGCTAGCTTTACTTACGACTTACAACTTAAACCAAAAACTTACGGCTCCTCTCGTGGCCGCCAATTTGGAGGCTGCTTTTCTTCCCGCACCAAGCGCACACTGTTGCCCATGAAAACCGAAAAACAGTCCAAGCCTGCTACCCAAGCCGAGCACAGTCAGAACGGCCTGGGTCCCCAGACCAAAGCCATTCACGCCGGCGAAGCCGAACGCCACGGTGTGAACGGCCCCGTGGTCACCGAAATCATTCGCACCTCAACCTTCACGTTTTCCAACACCGAACAAATGAAGGAGTGGGCCGAGGGCAAGAACAAGGCGTACATCTACACGCGCTACGGCAATCCCACGCTGAGCGTCGCGGAAAAGAAAATTGCCGCGCTCGAAGGCGCGGAAGCGGCGGTGGTCGCGGCTTCCGGCATGGCCGCGATTTCCTCTTCACTTTTGGCCGTGCTGAAGTCCGGTGACGAACTGATCTCCACAGCCCAGCTTTACGGCGGAACGTACCGGCTAATGCGCGACGTGTTCCCGAACTGGGGCATTACCGTGCATCACGTGCAACCCGATCTCGGCGGCATCGAAAAGCTGGTCAACGCGCGCACCCGGGCGCTCTACGTCGAAACGCCCACGAATCCCACGCTGCGCCTGGTGGACATTCAAAAAGCGGCCGCCTTCGCCAAGAAGCACGAGCTGGTCACGCTGATTGACAACACGTTTGCAACGCCGGTTCTGCAGAATCCTATCGCGCTGGGCTACGACATCGTGGTGCACAGCGCGACCAAAGCTCTCGCCGGCCATTCCGACATTCTAGCGGGCGTTTCGGTCGGCAATACCGAGTGGATGGGCAAAGTACGCCAGATGATTATTCATCTGGGTGGCTCGATGGATCCCGGCGCAGCTTATCTTCTCATTCGAGGGGTCAAGACGCTCGGCGTGCGCGTCGAGCGCCAGTGCGAGAACGCCATGGCCGTCGCAACCTTCTTGGAAAAGCATCCGAAAGTCGAGCGCGTGCACTATCCCGGGTTGAAATCGCATCCGGATCATCAGCTCGCGTCAAAACAGATGCGCGGATTCGGCTCGATGATGGCATTTGACGTGAAAGGTGGCTTGCCGGCGGCGCGGCGTTTTTGCGATCGCGTGCGGCTGTTTTTGCTGGCGGCCAGCCTGGGCGGCGTCGAGTCGCTCGTGATTCTTCCAATTTACAGTTCGCACTACAACATGAGCGACGAGGAATTGAAGCGTGTGGGCGTCAGCCCG
Source organism: Acidobacteriota bacterium (assembly GCA_003224105.1). Taxonomy (GTDB): domain Bacteria; phylum Acidobacteriota; class Terriglobia; order Acidiferrales; family UBA7541; genus Acidiferrum. The sequence goes on from QHYL01000145.1 coordinate 2,918, forward strand.
GGCACTGTGCGCGTTTCCATGGGCCTAGAGGACAAAGAGGATTTAATCGACGACTTGAAGCAAGCGCTGGAGTAAACCAGACCGGCGCCGGCCCTTTGTGTTTCGGGTAAAATAACGTGTCTCAGGTAAAAGAACGTGCCTCAGGCCAAAGAATTCGTGCCTCGGGTCAAAGAAGTGGCCAGCGCTACAAGACGAAACTATTTCGTGGCGGCTGGGACGGGAGCGTCCCACTCTTCCTGCTGCGGAAGAAGCGACTTCACGATGTCTTCCAATTCGTGAGCGCTCTGAGCATCCTGCGGGTAATTGTGCGCGGTGATATCGAATGTTTTGCCATGCTTCGCGCGAACGTCCTGCAGCTCTTCTTGCAGGCGGACGGCGATGCGCTTGGCATTGAGCGCATCCGTTTCGGGCAGCACGAGCGCGAAAATTTCCTGCGCGAGCCGGTAGATGGAATCGGTGGGCCGCAACTTGCGGGACATCGCTTTCGCCGTATCGCTCCAGGCCGCGTCGTCGTCGCTGTTTTGCTTTGAGGAGCCGGTAGCCGCTTTGCCTTTGACAATCAGGAGCGAGAGATTTTTCTCCATGGTCATCGCCCTGCGGAACTCCATCGTCAGGCGATCCCAGAAATGATTCTGGTCCGGCATGGAGTGCAGCAAATCTACGCTGGCCTGATGCTGCAACGTCACGTTGCGCTCCAGCTCAGCTAGGAGTTGCTGCTTCAACTGGCGCACCGTGCGCTGGCGCTCCAGGAGGTAGCCGACAAAGAGCAATGTTAAGCCGCAAAAACCGAAGAAGGCCACGCGCAGCGTCCACTTGTTGCCGATGGGGTGGAGAAAGACGAGCGGGTACATGAACACGGCAAGCCCGCCGGCCAGAACGAGCACGAACACTGCGGCCAGGATGGTGAGCTGCAGCTCACGCTTTTCGAGCCGATCCAATTCCGCGCGGTTCAGGGTTGCCATGTTTTTCTTCGCATTTCCCGCGGGTCATACCGCGCAGCAACACTTGCACAGCACCTAACCCGAGAAACGGAATAAGTCGCTGTTCCATGTTCGCCTTGATAATTGGCCGTAATCAATGGGACTGGCTTCAGTCTGTGACGGAAACGCTACTGTTCTTTCGCGCAGTGAATTGTGTTCTTGAACAAACTGGGCGGTGAGAACCAACGCCTGTTCACTGCACGATGCGAATCTCGACATTTTGTGCGGCGGAATACTCGGCAAGCAGATCAGACATGCGCCGCGTCCAGCGGTCCAGGCCTTCGGGCCCGGCGAAAGAGATGATGATCGCAAGAATCCCGGTGGTTTGTGGTGTGACCATGGTGCGTTCGGAATCGCTGGTGGCGCTGCCGTGCGGCCCCACTTCATCGGCGAACAGGGGCAAACCTTCGAGGTTCAAATCATATTTGCCGATACCTTTGTAGGTTTCCCCAGCGCGGCCCGCGCGAAAAACCACCCCGCCGCTGACGTGTGCTGCGTCGTACAAGCCCACAGGGAGCCTGCTTTCGACAGAAACGAGGTTGATCACGTCTACGACCGAATTGATTTGCGGAAAACCCTTGCCGGCCACGATTCTGCGAAGGAGGGCTTCTGCCGAACCGCGATAGCGTGCAGGGTCCTTTCCCAAAGCTTTGTAGGCTCTGCGGACGGTTTCCACCTGCGGCGATTCCAGCACGCCGCGAGGGAAAG
>QHYL01000146.1 GCA_003224105.1 Acidobacteriota bacterium
TACCGTTGATCTGAAAAGCATAAGGCGTGAGCAGGTCCATCACGATATTGTCGTCGTTGCCTGTGTACAAGGCGATTTCGCGGCGGGAGTCTGCGACGGCGCGAACGACATCTAACGTGTGGTAGCGATTAAAGGGCGCAATTTTTATCGCAACGATATTCTCGATTTCGACGAATTGGCGCCAGAATTTATAGGAAAGCACGCGGCCGCCGACAGCTGGTTGCAGATAAAAGCCCATGATGGGGAGAACGGAGGCAACTTCGCGACAGTGGGCAAGGAGCGAATCGTCGTCCAAGTCTCTTACGGCGGCCAGGCTCAAAAGGCCCACGTTATATTTCAAGTCACTCAGCAGGCGCGCTTCGGCGAGGGCTTGCGCGGTTTTCCCGCAAATCCCGCCAACGCGGACTAGCGGCACCTGGCGAGATTTTTCCGCGCGGTCCATTTCCTCGGCGGCCAAACGCAAAACAGGATCAAACAAGCCGACGCGCGGTTCGCGAATCGCAAACTGAGTGGTGTGCACGCCGACAGCGAGGCCGCCCGCACCGGCTGCAAGGTAGTAGCGGGAAAGAGCCCGCTGCCGGCGTTCGTCCAGTTTCCGCTCTGCGTTTAGGGCGAGCGGATGCGCCGGAATCACGGTTCCGGCCTTCAAAGCAATGTCAATGTTGGGATCCAAAGTTTGCATTACGTTTCCGCCGGGATTTGCGCTCCGCGCACCGCCATTTAAAAGTGGCCTGCGCGGTCCTCAAAATGAGTCGGCTTCGCCAGAGTCGTTTTGCCTCTGCGGACCCAATCCGCGATCCAAGCGATTATTTGTTGAGCGTTTACGCGAGGACGGCCAAAAAGCTCGTACGACTTGGCGGCATTGCTTAGCAGGGCGTCACTCGACTCAGCTCCTTCAAAGCGAACTGGTTTGCCAAGTTTTTTGCCAAATTCTTCCGCTACGCCTCGCACGTTGAGCAATTCCGGGCCGGTAACATTGATTACGTTGGGCGGTGATGATGCGCAACGGAGCGACTGCAAACTCATGGCGGAGGCGTCAGCTTGCCAAATGGTGTTTAAGTAGCCCATGGACAACGACACGGGCTGACCCGCATTGACGCGCTGAGCGATGTCGAGAAGCACGCCATAGCGAAGCTCGCTCGCGTAATTGAGGCGAAGAATGGTCATCTTCGTTTTATTGGCCCGGCTGAAATGCTCAAAAATCCGCTCGCGGCCAACGCAGCTCATCGCGTATTCGCCGGAAGGGTGCAGCGCGTCCTCTTCTCGAGAACCTCCTTGAGCAACAGATGAAAGCCCATAAACATTCCCCGTTGAGAACACGGCGATTCTAGCGTCTCGATAGCGATCGGCAACCAATCCCGGCAAAAACGAATTGATGGCCCAGGTGAGCCATTCCTGCCCCGTGGAACCAAATTTCATGCCGGCCATAAAAACAACGTTGGCAGCATCGGGAAGCTTGGCCAGCGAAGCGACGTCGAGCAAATCGCAACGTACGGTCTCGACGCCACGGGACTGCAATTGATTTTCGAGCACGGGAGAGGAAAACCGCGAAACGCCGATGACACGCCGTTTCACTCCGGCGGCCTCAGAAGCTCTTTTTGCCATGCGGGCCAGCGTTGGGCCCATCTTTCCGGCTACGCCAAGAATGACAAGGTCTCCGTCGAGGCTTCCCAGCGTGCGGACCGCACCTTCGGTTGGCTCGCTGAGAAGGTCTTCCAGTTGCGTTACGTCTTGAATGGAAGCCGGGTGAGTCGACATGACGACTTCGTTTCTCCGGATGCGTTCGCACACCGCCGCGTGATTGTACTTGAATTGTTCCTGGATGGTCTTTAGGTTTCGGGTATTCTTTACGAAGTTTAGAACTCTCAGAAACTTTTTCAAATGCGCCTTCGCGTAATGAACGAACAAGATGTTCCCGGCGGACTGCGCCTGAATACCCTTTCGGGCTGGAATCAGACTGCGGCCGATTGGCACCGATTTCTTAGGAATAGCCCGCGCGGGTGCTTTGTGATGGAGCACGACGGAAAGGTCGTGGGAACCGCGACGACTCTCCATTACGAGAGTCGCTTTGCGTGGATTGGGATGGTTTTGGTCGATCCGGAGTTCCGCAAGCAAGGAATTGGAACCGAACTTCTAAGAAAAGGCATCGAGTATCTCGACAGCTCGGGCATTTCTACGATAAAGCTTGATGCTACGCCTCAAGGGAAACCGATTTACACAAAGCTGGGATTTGTTGAGGAATATGAGATTGAGCGATGGATTCTGAAAAGGCCGGCGGGCACAAGTTCAACAGCGCGTGGCTCAACGCGCGCTTCGCTTAGTGAGACGCAGAGAGAGCAGGTTTTCCGATTGGATGAAGAGTTGTTTGGCGCGGATCGCAGTTTCCTGCTTCGTACCCTTTACGAAGAAGCGCCGGAATTTGCAACGGCGGCTTGGGAAGAGGAGTTGCTACAAGGCTATGCCTTTGGGCGACACGGCGTGTTTGCGGATCAGTTTGGACCGTGGATGGCAAGGACTCGAACGGCGGCGGAAAAACTTCTTCAGGAATTCCTGGCCACATCGTCGCGCGAAACGCTCATTGTGGATGGTATGAAGTCGAATTCCTTGGCCCTCGCATTGCTGCGCGGCTGTGGTTTTACGCCGTCGCGTCCCCTCACACGAATGGTTCGCGGCCCGAATGCGTACCCAGGCAAGCCTGAATCGTTTTGCGCCATCCTAGGCCCCGAATTTGGATGAAATCCTCCTGCGAGTCGAGATAAGCTTCGCATCCGCCGCGATACGGGACGACGCTCAGGAGACGGATGGCGCTCAGCAATTCGAATAGCTCTACAAGTCGCATCTACTACGGCTGGTGGATTGTTCTTGCGGCTTTCTTGAATCTTTTTTTCGTGGTCGGGATTCTTTTTTATGGCTTCCCCGTTTTTTATCCCTACTTCGTGGAATCCCTCGGCTTCACCAGGGCTCAGGTAACGCAAGGGTTCCTGCTCGGATTTCTGTTCGCGGGACTTCCGTTTGGAATATTGGCGGGAACGATCATTGACCGGATCGGCGCGCGCGTAGTGATTCTCGCGGGAGTTGGGCTGGTCGGACTGCCTTTGCTGCTTATGGGAATGATGAGCCACTTCTGGCAGTTCGAAATTCTCTGCGTCGTGGAAGTGATCGGGTACGTTCTGGCGGGACCCATTGCCAATCAAGTGTTGATCGCGAAGTGGTTCAGCCGGCGACGGGGGCGCGCGATGGGCTATGCCTACCTGGGCCTGGGCTTGGGAGGAGTCGCGGCACCGACGCTGGTGAATTTCCTGGCGCGGAGTTTAGGATGGCGGCACGGGCTGGAGTTGCTGGGAACATTCATCCTGCTGGTGCTTTTCCCCATTGGGATTTGGGTGACGCGGTCTTCCCCCGAAGAAAGCGGTGTAAATGCCGAGTCGTTTAGAGAAGAAGCGCTGCCGCTTGAAAATTCTTTGTCGTCCACCACAAGTTCCGCGGCCATATCGCAAGCCGTGAGATCAGCCGCTTTTTGGCTCCTTATCGCGGGATCCACTTTAGCCATTGGGGCCATCGGCGCGGTGATTCAACATCTTATTTTGTTTTTGAAGGACGCTGGTTACTCGGCTACAGCCGCCTCGCAGTATTCGACGATCTTGCTAACCGCCAGCCTCGGAGGACGCGTCGTGGTCGGCTACCTAGCGGACCGTTTCCGGAAATCGTACCTGATGGCTCTCTTCTATTTTTTTATTGGGGCTTCTGTATTCTTGCTGGCCTATCCGCATTCGCCGGCCGTTTTGTGCGGGTTTGCGATTCTCTTCGGATTTTCGATGGGCGCGGATTATATGCTCATTCCACTGGTGACTGCGGAGTGTTTTGGCACAGCTGCTTTGGGCAAGCTCCTTGCACTGATTATCATGGGCTATTCCATCGGCCAATGGGCGGCGCCGTGGTTTGTGGGCAAGATGTTTGATGCACAGCACAGCTATGATTTGGCGTGGAGAATCGTCGCAATCCTTGGCATGGCAGGAGCGGCGGCTATTTTTGCAATTCCAACTTCCCTGCGGACTCGCTCCGATTAACACTGGATGCAAATGCAAAGTTCATGAATTCCGCCAGCAGATTACGCCGAGCGTTTTACGTGACTGTCACGGTGTTATCCGTTACGCCCTTCCTACTGCTGTGGGGAGAGTGGACAGAGCCCTCTGCGGTCACACCGGGGTTCCTCGTCTTCGGTGCGGTGTTTGTGCTCCTTGTTCTTGTGGGACGCTGGGACATCACGAGTTACTACTCCCGTGCGGCGCTCTTAATGGCTTTTCTACTGATCTGTCAGCGCAAGGGTGGCCCGATGGCCAGCCTTGGAGCCGTTACTTTGGTCTTGCTGCTGCGAGCTTGGTTGTCCCACCCACCGACAAAACCCATCATCGAGCTTTCTTTCCCGCTGCGAAATGGCTGGTACTACGTTGCGCATGGCGGCGCGTGGCACATTGTCAATTACCATGCATCCAACAAGTCTCAGCGATTCGCGTTGGATATCGTTCGATTGAACTCCCTTGGCTTTCGAGCTCGCGGCCTCTATCCATCAAGGCTCAAGGCTTACGCTATCTTCCATGATGTTCTCTATAGTCCCTGCAATGGGCGTGTCACGGCGGTTGTGAATGATCTTCCTGACTTGCCGCCGGGTGAAATGGATTCGGAACGCGTTGCGGGGAATCACATCGTCATTCAATGCACCGGTGGCGAC
>QHYL01000309.1 GCA_003224105.1 Acidobacteriota bacterium
CAATTACTTCCACTGTTTGCCGTACTTCCCTTAGACTAAATGCGGGGAGCCTAAATCTTGTTGAATCAACCCGAGTTGCAACAACCCGATCCGCCATTGAAATCTATTTTCAAAAAGCCCTCTTTCTACTCGAAGCTTGCCTTCACCATTGCCGCCCTTATCATCTTCTGGATTTTCTTCTCCCGCTGGTGGCAGAACCGCTCCATCGAATATCGGGCCAAAGAAGCAGCTGCCGCAAAGCAGCGCGCCGACGATCGCGCCACACTCGAACAAATGGGCGGCAAGGAACTCGCCATCCAGACCTTTTACGCCACGCCCGGCGAGATTCGACGCGGCCAATCCGTCCAGCTCTGCTACGGTGTCGCCAACGCAAAATCCGTGAAACTTGAGCCGCAATCGAGTCCTGTCTGGCCTTCCTACTCCCGTTGCGTCAACGACTCTCCCGCCAAGACCACCACTTACACCCTCACCATCGCCGACGCAGCCGGTAACACCAAATCCCAATCGCTCACCGTCCAAGTCCGGTAGTTTTCAGGTCCCTCGCCCTGACGCGGGTCCGGAAAAGCGCTCTACTTTGCACTACAAAGTACTTGACAACCGTCGCCCCCTTCTCTTAGACTATTTCTATGGTCACCGCCCCGGGTCCTCTTCGCTCCCCACGACGTGAGCCTATCCCCATTGACGCTCGCGCCGCCGACCATCTCCGCTATATCCGCGAAACGATGGCCAGCGCCGCGGAGTTTACCGCTGTGCCCGGCTGGGGAGGCGTAGCCATGGGCATTACCGCAATGGCGGCGGCTTTCGTCGCTTCCCGCCAGGCCACGCCACGCGCTTGGCTAGTCGTCTGGCTCATCGAAGCTTTCGTCGCCGTGGCGATTGCCGCGCCCGCCGCCGCCACAAAGGCTCACCGCGTCAATTCCCAGCTCTTCTCCGGCCCCGGCCGCAAGTTTCTTTTGAGTTTTGCCCCGCCGATCGTGGTCGGGGGTCTTCTGACCTACATTCTTTTTCAGGCCGGCGTGTTTACCGCTCTCCCCGGAGTCTGGCTTTTGCTCTACGGAACTGCCATCGTCACAGGCGGCGCCTTTTCCGCGCGCGTTGTTCCTGTCATGGGCATGTGCTTGATGTCCCTTGGTGTAGTGGCCCTTTTCGCGCCCGCGGCTTGGGGGGACATCTTTATGGCCGCGGGATTTGGAATAGTGCATATGGGGTTCGGCTGGTGGATCGCCCGGCATTTCGGAGGCTAAGGAGACCGTATGGCTAAGTCATCGGCAGTCCGTCAGGAACGTGCGCAACGCTCGCGCGACCGGGAAGCGATTCTGGAATCCGTGCGCAACCCTGCGCGCGAAGCGGCGCCCGCGGATCTGGATCGTCTGATCCACGAGCATGTTCGTCTCGGCATCGTCAGCGCGCTCGCGGTAAATCGGGCTCTTACGTTCAATGAGCTGAAAGCCCTGCTGAAAGCGTCCGATGGCAACCTGAGCGTGCACGCGCGCAAGCTCGAAGAAGCCGACTACATTGTTTGCGCCAAGTCTTTTGAGGGCCGCACGCCCAAGACGGAATACCGATTGACCGCTGCAGGACGCAAGGCCCTCGAACGTTACCTGAATCACATGGAAGCGTTGATTCGCGCTACGCGCGAGGGTTAGCGGCAAAAAATTTTGCGCGCCTACTTTGCAGTGCAAAGTTGTTTGCAAAGCAGCGCTCCCCGCCGGGCGGGTTTTGCGCCCCTGCGGCTTTTTGAAATGATTGGTAGGAACCGTTTCCTCGCGGCGGAGACTGGATAACCCATGGAGTCCTCAAACGCGGTAGAAAGTAAACTCATATTCCCGGTTGCTTCGCCCGTTGTGCCGATGCCGCCTTCGCGGCCCCCGACACCAACCGCCGCGCAGTCCTCGGAACGCGTTAATTCTCCTGCGCCGGGCTTGCACGTCGCCATCATTTCCGATGGCAACGGCCGCTGGGCCACTTCGCGCGGCCTGCCTCGTTCCGCAGGCCACCGCGCCGGAGCGGAAGTCGCTCGCCGCATCATCGAAGCCGCGCCGCGTCTCGGCATCCACACCCTGACGCTCTTTGCGCTCTCCTCCGCGAACTGGAAGCGGCCGCCCGCTGAAGTGAACGCCATCCTGCGTTTGCTCCACGAATATCTGCTCACCGAAACGCTGCACTGCGTGGAGGAAGGCGTCCGCATCAGCATCATCGGCCGCCGCGACCGCGTGCCCGCCACCCTGCGCCAAGCCATTGCCGATTCCGAAGCCGCCACCTCTCGCGGAACGCGCCTGCATCTCCGGCTGGCCATTGATTACTCCGCGCGAGAGGCCATCTTTCATGCCGCCTGCCGCTTCTACAAAGTTACCGAGCTTTCGCCCGAATCTTTCAGCCGCGTGCTCGCGGAAGTCTATCGTGGCGGCTCCACGGAAGTGGATCTGCTCATTCGCACTGGCGGCGAGCAGCGCCTGTCCGACTTTCTGCTGTGGGAGTGCGCGTTCGCGGAATTCCTGTTCGTCCACAAAGCCTGGCCGGACTTTACCGTCGCCGACATTGAAGCCGCGCTCGAAGAATTTGCGCACCGCGAGCGAACGCGGGGCGCTTTGCCTGACGCGCTTGCAGGTTAGCTGTGTAAAGGGGCGCCAAAACTCGGTTTCTTTGAGGGTAGGAAGTCGGTAGTCAGTCCTGACTAGTCAGCGCTGACTGATCCTATGCACGGAAAGAAGGAGAAACTAATGTCCGCCTCCATGCCGCATTTTGCTCCTATCGCCGCGCTGCTTTTTCTCGGTACCGTGCTCGTTCTGGGGATCAGCCTGCTCATTTTGCTTTATGGCGCGGTGCGCCGCTCCGCCTTTTTCGCAAAGCTTGGCGCCGGCGCCGGGATCACCATTGCCGCGGGCTACTTCCTCTTGCTTGCGGGCGTTTCGCTCGCCAGCAGCGAGCAGACTTTGCCGCCGGACGGCTGGAAGTATTTTTGCGAAATTGACTGCCATCTCGCGTATTCGCTCGTCAGCGCACAAACGACCGCTGCCCTCGGGCCGGAACTTCAGCAAACTACGCCGCACGGGAAATACGTCGTCCTTCGCGTGAAGACCTGGTTTGACGAGCGCACCATTTCACCGCGTCGCGGCAACGGCCCGCTTACGCCAAACCGCCGCAAGGCGCTGCTCGTGGACGACACGGGGCGGAGCTATGAACCTTCCCCCGAAGGGCAATTCGCTCTCGCTGGCAGCGGGGACCGTTCCACGGCGATGAGCCAGGCGCTGCGCCCGGGCAATTCGTACACCACTGATCTTGCTTTCGATGTGCCGAAGAGAGCGCGCGGACTCCGCCTCCTGCTTATCGAGGACGACCCGGAAACGCGCTTCGTCATCGGCCACGAAAACAGCCCTTTTCACAAAAAGATTTACTTCGATGTGGAAACACTGGCGCGGAAGAACCAAAAAGGAGCGGAAGAAGCTGGTTCCAAGCCGTAAGTCACGCCTTCCCGAGCGAAAAACGTATTCCTTGTCGCTGCCGCTATGCTCTCTTCTTCCTGAACCGCAGGCCGATCGCGTAGTTGAGCTGCACAAGCACGATGAACGCGATGCTCCAATACGTATTGAACACGCAAAGCAGGGCGCCAAAGGCATACAAAGATTGCCCGATCAGGATGCGCCGGCAAATGGCTGGCGGCACATTCGCAGGGATGTCCTCTTTGACGAGCCCCGCCTTCGTGGCATGGCCCCAACTGGCATACAGCACCACGCCCAGCGCCAGGATGTTAGCCCAATAAGCCAGAAGCGCCGTCCGGTAAGCCAGAAACTCAATTAGCAGTCTCGTTGAAAAGGGCATCAGGGTTACTGCAAACAAAAACGTCAGATGAATCCAGGTAAGTTCGCGGTCGGGGCGCGCCAAGTGATTGAGCTGCGTCTGCTGGCCCACCCAGAAAATTCCTAATGTAATGAAACTCACTACGTACACCAGGAACTGCGGCGAAAGCGCCGTCAGCGCGCGCCGCAAATCAGCTTCGCTATGAACGAGATCACGCGCCGGGACGCGCAGTTCCAGCAGGAGCAGCGTCATCGCCACGGCGAAAATGCCGTCGCTCATCGCCGCCAGCCGCTCCGCGTTCTGCCCCGCAATTTGGTTATAAGAAAACTTCATGCGCCGCCGGCTACGTGATCCAAACCTTCACCGCAAGGCCGGTCAACGCTCCAAAGACGAGGCCAGTACCCAGGATGCCCGCGTAGGATTTCATGGCGATAGCGTCCGGCAAACTGATCAGCAAACCAACGAGGGCGCCGCTCACCATCGGGTGCAATCGAAACGTCACGTTCGCCGCTAGAATGCCCAGGGCAAACCGGCTGAAGAAAGCTTGCAGGATCATCGTCGTCGATTTGTCCGGACTCTTGCCGAAGATCACCATCGACGCGTCAATGGCGCCGAACAAAATGCCGCACAGAATTCCCAGGAGAATGCGATTCATGAGCGTCTTTCTTACACCGCAACGCAAAGAACCGCAAGCCTTGTGACGGGACGTGGCATTTGTTTATTGCTCGCACTTTCCTTTTCCTGCTTCTCGCCGTACAGTAGCGCGGCTTACAAACGCAAAGGAGAAGCCGATGAAATACTTTGTTTCCGCTCTTTCAGGTCTTCTTTTTATGCTGTCTTTGGTTTTGACGCAGGGTGTCGCCCAGGCTCAAGACTTAACGCGCTGGCAGGCGAACCTCACGCAGCCGCAATCCTACGTCCTCAAGCGCGTTTCCAGCACGGATCCTACCGGTGGAAATGCCGATTTTCGCTTCATCGAGCCCGGCGCAACGCTGACGGTTCTCGATGCGGACGGTCCCGCTGAACTCACCCACATCTGGTTCACGGTCTATGATCCCGAGCCATATCATCTGAAACGACTGGTTCTGCGCATGTACTGGGACGGCGAATCCTCCCCGAGCGTTGAAGCGCCGCTCGGCGATTTCTTCGGCCTCGGACTCGGGGACTACCATGTTTGGGAATCCGAACTTCTTTCAGTCGCAAATGAACGCGCGTTGAATTCCTTTTTCCCGATGCCCTTCCAAAAACACGCGCGTATCACCGTTACCAACGAAGGCAAGCAAAAAGCTCCTTCCTTCTACTACAATCTGGATTACCGCGCTTACTCGAAACCTCTTCCTCCAGACACGCTTTACTTCCACGCGCAATTCCGCCAGGCTCAGCCCAATGCGGGCTGGACCAAAAAATGGGAATCGAACGGCGATCCCGCCGTTGAGGACAAAAAGAATTTGACCGGTGAAGGCAATTACCTTTGGCTTGCCGCCATCGGTCAAGGGCATTTTGTTGGCATAACAATGTCCGTGCTGCAAAACCAGGACGGCTGGTGGGGCGAAGGCGACGATATGTTTTTCATTGATGGCGAATCGCGCCCGTCCATCATCGGCACTGGCTCCGAGGATTATTTTCTTGGTGCATGGGATTTCGGGCAAAGTGGCTTTTCGCACTTTCTTCATGGAGCGCCGGTGAAGGGCGAAGAGCGCGCCGGCAGCCGCTCCTCGGTCTACCGCTTCCATCTCGATTCGCCAATTCCGTTCACCAAATCCATTCGCGCCACCATCGAACACGGCCATGCCAATCATCGCTCCGACAACTATTATTCCGTGGCCTACTGGTATCAGACAGAGCCGCACGCAGAGCCTCCACTTCTCCCTGCGGTGGATCAGCGCATTCCAAAACTTCAACCTGTCGGCGGCCCGGGGAATGCAGGCGCGCTCTCTCATTGACGGACGTTTCTCCTGTATCGCTCTGCTAGACTGGGCTGGCTATGAGCGCCATTGACGAAGTCCTCGAAGCAAACGAGATTTATGCGCGCACGCACGAACTGCGCCCGCTAACTCCGCGTCCGCAGCGCAAGCTCGCAATTCTCACATGCATGGACACGCGGCTGTCCATTCGAACGATGGGCTTGAAGACCGGCGACGCCCACATCATCCGCAACGCCGGCGGCATCGTCACCGACGACACGCTGCGCTCCCTGGTCATCTCACATCATTTGCTCGGCACTGAGGAGTTCATGGTCATCAACCACACGGACTGCGGATTGATGCACGCGACTGAACAGGAGCTGCGCACGCGCATCCAGAATCGCACGGGCACCGCAGCGGTCGCTCCGGCATTTTTTTACGCCTTCCAGAACATTGATGAAAACGTGCGTCACCAGTTGCAGAAACTGCGCACGCATCCCTGGATTCCCAAAGAAGTTTCAGTTCGCGGCTTCGTGTATGACGTGGTCACGGGGCTCCTCCGCGAGATCAAGGATTTCTGAAGCGAAAAGTGGGAATCGGACTTGCCTTCCGCAAGCAGCTTCCCGCCCTTGCAAGCTCTCGCTTGCCGGAAAAAATGGCCTCGTGTACGCTCAATTCATGCTCGAAGAAAAAGATTTCCAGCGAAAAGCCGACGCCGCATTTGATGATCTCAAGAAACGCCTGCTGACTCTCGGCGATTCCCATGGCTTTGACGTCGAAGGCGAATCCGGCAAGCTCGAGGTGATTTTCGAAGAACCCGAAGAAGCCAAGTTCGTGATTTCGCCGAATACGCCGGTGCGTGAAATCTGGATTTCCGCGCTTTCCACCAGCTTCAAGCTGGGCTGGAACGAAGCGCGAAATGCATTCGTCCAGGAGAAAACCGGGGAAGACCTTTACGCTATCATGAGTCGCGTAGTTTCGCAGCAACTCGGCGAAGAGGTGAAAGTGTGAAACGCTATCTCGTAACTTTGGCTGCCGGCGTCGCATTGTCTTATGCTGTGCTTGGGCAGGCAACAAATTCGCAAGTGCCTTCCGGGCGCGACGTGGTGAAGCCGGAAGTGTATGCCTCGATGGAACCTGCCGGGCGCGGCGGCTCTTTTCAAATTGCTGTGGTGATGAACATCCGCCAGGGCTTTCACGTGAACGCCCGGGAAAAGTCCGAAGAATATCTCATCGCTACGGACCTTAAAGCGCAATTTCCGTCAGGCTTCTCCGGCGGCGAGGTGGTCTATCCCAAGGGACAACTCGAAACGTTCACGTTTTCCAAAAAGCCGCTCAATGTTTATCAAGGAAAAGTGATTCTTCGCCTGCCCGTAAACGCGCTCGCGACAGCTCCGCTTGGCGAGCAGCACATCCGCCTGAAATTGCGCTACCAGGCCTGCAGCACAGAATTCTGCCTACTTCCAACGACACTTCCGCTCGATGCCGCCGTCAGCATCACCGCTTCCGCATCCACTGCAAAGCCCGCACACGCGGAAATCTTTGCGAAGCAGTAGCCATGGGGCAACTGGGCCGCGCCCAAGGCCTCACATCATTCTCGGTATAATACGGTCTAGGCTATTGCGGAGTTGGACGCAGCTACGGCGTCGTGAAGGCGGCGAACGACGCGCTGCTGTCCAAGCACGACCATCGTGTCGAAGAGTGGCGGCGCCACGGCTTGGCCCACGATGGCGACGCGCGTGGCGTTAATCAACAATCCCGCTTTCACGCCGCCCGCTTCGGCAACGGCTCGCGTAGCGTGATCGCAAGCGTCGTGGTTCCACTCTCTGAGGCTTCGAAGAGCGTCAGCGAGCTTGGCAAGAAGCTCTGCCACTTTGGGATCTTTCCAGAATTTCCCCTTGGCGGCAGGATCACGCGTAAATTCATCGCTGAAAAACGCGCGCGACCACGTGGAAAAGTCCGGAAGCAGGCGAATGCGCGGGCGCAGCAAATCAACGGTACGCGCGAACCATGCGTGATCGCGGCCATCCGGACCCGGCGCCGCGCCGGCAGCCCATTCCGGTTTCCACAAGCCGCTGCGCTTTAGTTCGTTTTCCACTTCAGGCAGCAAATCTTCGAGCGGCAGCCGCTGGAGATATTGCGTATTGAACCATTCGAGTTTTGGCCGGTCGAATACCGCGTTGGTGCGGCTCACGCCTTCGAGCGAAAACTTTTCAATCAAATCCTTCGTTCGAATAAACTCTTCGTCGCCGCCGGGAGACCACCCGAGAAGCGCCAGGAAATTGCGGAACGCTTCCGGCAAGAATCCTTCCGTGCGGTACATGTTCACGTCCGTAGCGCCGTGGCGTTTCGAAAGCCGGGACTTGTCGGCGCCCAGAATCAACGGCACGTGCGCGAAAACCGGCGGCGGCGCGCCAAGCGCGCGGTACAAGAGCACCTGCTTCGGCGTGTTGGAAAGGTGATCGGCGCCGCGAATCACATGGGTGACGCGCATGTCCATGTCATCCACCACGACACCAAGTTGATACATCGACTGGCCAAATTCTTCGTCGCCTTTTCCCGAGCGCAGCAATACGAAATCCTCAATCTCATCGTTCGAAAACTCGCGCTCGCCAAAAACCGCGTCCGCAAACTTGGTCGTCCCGCCCATGGGTACTTTGAAGCGGATTGCCGGCTTCGCGCCTGGGGTCGAAGGCTTCCCGTCTCGGCAGGAGCAGCGCGTAACGCGCCGCGGCCCGGCCCCTTTCGGCTCCTCAACCTGGCCCGGCCGCTCCGGCTCGGCATAATCGCCGCCGGCGTATTTGTCCGCGGGGCAATAGCAGAGGAAGGCGCTTCCGCTCGCCACGCACCGCTTCGCTGCCGCGCGATACAGTTCCGTTCTTTGCGACTGATAGAACGGCCCTTCGTCCCAATCCACGCCCAGCCACTTCAGGCCATCGATGATGCCCTGCACCAGTTCGGGCTTGTTGCGCTCGGCGTCGGTATCCTCAATCCGCAAAATCATCACGCCGCGGTGGCGTCGCGCGAAGAGCCAGTTAAACAGGGCAGTGCGCGCTCCGCCAACATGCAGATAGCCCGTAGGAGAGGGCGCAAACCGGACTCGCACGCTCCCGGTCTTTTGAATGGTTTCCGTCATTTCCAGTGCATTTTCCGCTGCGTTCAGAGAATCCGCCTCGCCAGAGTCAGCCGTTCAGTGTAGCGAAAGCGCCGGATGCCGTCCAACGACCCTGGTTTGCGGTTTGCGCCAAATTTCGGCCGTCGCAAACCTCCATTACCTCTTAAAGTACAAATAAGGTAGGAAATAAGTTAGGGCCACGCCGAAAGCCACTAGGAAGGCCGCGATCCCGAGCCAAATCACCACGAAAGTGCGCTCATTCTGATCCCCGGGCGGCGCGGACACTCCGAAAATAAGGTGTACGCCGCGAAAGAACCTTGCCAGAAGCTTGATCATGGCGTTTCCATCCCAGTTCTAGAACCGATACGTCTTCTCGCCACACCATATACACGATATATTTGCAGATGCGCGTAGCTAGAATTCTACCCTTTGTAACGCTTCGTACTCCGAATTACGTCTTATTCCTTGACGGTTGACTCGCCGCGTTCCAAGGTCCGAGTCTGACCATGGTGCAGCAAGTTTTTCTTTCAGCAAAAGCGGATTTTGTGTAGGACAAATGCCTATGCGTGGCGTCTAATAGAGAGCCAGCCGGTCGGGGAACTGCCGATTAGGGTATTCCATGGATACTCCCAGGTTTTACGGAGCATTACACTAAAGGTTTACGGAAGTATCGGCTCACGCTGACGAATTTTTTCGCGGAAACAACCATTTCCCCGGCCCCGAATTCCAACCGCCCTGGAGGGCGTATTTCCCCGCTTCTAGGGGTGCACGAGGTTATGCGCGCCGTATCCATTCTCCGCAGCAAGCCCAAGGTCGTTCTCCTGAGCGCCCTTGCCCTGTTGATTCTTGTTCTTCTCCCTCGCCTCTTTGTCCGTCTCCGCCGGGCCCAGGCTTCGGCCAGCCGCGGGGATTCGATCTATCGCGTTGAGAAAAAAGAGTTTTCGCAGACCCTCAGACTGAATGGCGCCACGATGGCGGCGCACTCGTTTGCTGTGCTGGCTCCACGGCTCCAAGGAGCCTCCGTTGGCTCGATGGTCATTACCAAACTCGCCCAGGCAGGTGCGTCAGTGAAGAAAGACGATGTCCTGGTGGAATTCGACGCCCAAGCCCAAACCAAGGACTATCTCGACAAGAAAGCCACCTACGACAACTTGGTGGGCCAGGTGGCGCAAAAGCAGGCGGAAGAGGACATCGCCCGCGCCAAAGACGACACTGGCTTGCAGAAAGCGGAAGACGAATTGAAACGCGCGCAACTCGAGATGAAGCGCAACGAAATTGTTTCTCGCATTGACGCGGAAAAGAATCAGGAAGCGGTAGACGAAGCGCAGGCAACGCTGAAGCAGCTAAAAGAAACGTATCAATTGAAGCGCGCCGCCGCCGCCGCTGGCATTCACATCCTCGAGATTCAGCGTGACCGCGCCCTGGAGGCCATGCGCTACGCTCAAAGCAACGCTTCTAAAATGACCGTGCACTCCCCCATGGCGGGCGTGGTGGTCTACAACACCATCTGGCTCGGCAACGGACGCATGGGCACGGTCCAGCAAGGAGACCAGGTCCGTCCGGGCTTGCCCTTCATGGCAGTCGTCGATCCTTCGCAGATGGAAGTTCGCGTGGATCTGAATCAGGTGGACCTGCTGAGAGTTCGTCCGGGCCTGCGCGCGAAAATGCGCCTCGACGCTTATCCTGGCATTGAGCTTGGCGCAACGTTGGAAGATATCTCCCCGCTGGGCCACAACGGTCGCTTCAGTGAAGCCGTGCGCGTGTTCGGAGCTCGCTTCTCCGTCCAAGGCACGGACCCGAAACTCCTGCCGGATCTCTCCGCGGCGCTGGACCTTGATCTCGGTTCCCAGGAAAACGCGCTGGTGGTTCCTTGTCAGAGCGTGCAATTGGATTCGGAGAGTCATCCTTTTGTTTGGGTGGAAAACTCGGGATCTTTTGAGAAACGTTCTGTGAAAACCGGCGCGCGCAATGATACCGAAGTTGTGATCCTGTCCGGCCTTCAAGAGGGCGACATTATCCGCCGGAGTGCGCCGGAAGAAACACCCTCGGGAGTGCGCTCATGATCCGCGCAAGGATTAGCGGAATCCTGGCCTGGAAACTGTGGCAGAAGGCGGCAGCCGGTGCAGGCGTCATGTTTCTTAGCGGCCTCGGTTTCGGCGCTTTTCGGCTGGTCAGCTCAACGGCCACAATTCCTACCGCGGAGGTGCAGCGTAAGGATTTTGTCGATACCCTCGAAATCAAGGGCGAGATCAAAGCGCTCCGCTCGAAGATCATCACGGGGCCGTACAATGCGGGCGATTTGCAGATCGTGAGCCTGGTGGCCAACTCGGCCAAGGTCAAAAAGGGCGATGTGCTGGTTCAATTTGACGCCACCAGCATGCGGCAGAAGCTGGCGCAAGATAAATCCACCGTCAAATCGGCGGAAGCGGAAATCCAGCAATCCCAGGCGGCGGCTCGCTTGAAGGAAGAGCAGGATGTGACCGACGTCATGAACGCGAAATTTGACGCGGAGAAAGCGCGCATGGACGCGAGCAAACAGGAGATTCTTTCTGCAATTGACGGCGAGCAAGCCAAACTAAAAGTTGTGGACTCCGAAGAGACGTTGAAAGCTGCCGAAGCCAAGCTGAAAGCGGATCGCTCTTCCGCCGCTGCGGATCTCGCAAGCAAGAAGGAAAAGTTGAAGCAGACTGAATTTCAAGTGCAACTGGACGAAAGAGGCCTGGAGTCCCTCACGTTGCGCGCTCCGCTGGACGGCGTGGTGGCGCTGCAAAACCACTGGCAACCTCAAGGCGGACCGACACCCTTCAAACCCGGAGATCGCGCCTGGCCCGGGATGGCCATCGCGGAGTTGCCGGACCCAAGCGCCCTGCAGATTTCCGCTCGTGTGGAGGAAGCGGAACGCGGGCAATTGAAAGTGGGACAGACCACGGAAGTCCATGTGGATGCTGTTCCCGACCGCAGCCTGGCGGGGCGAGTCGAAGCCATCAGTCCCACTGCAAGTTTGGATTTCAATGGAGGATGGCCCATTCCTCGCAACTTCTCCGTGGATGTAGCTTTTTCGGAAAGCGACCCTCGTCTTACGCCCGGAATGGGTGCGACGGTGCGTGTTGCGGTAGCCAAGATTCCGGATGGAATCGTTGTTCCCGCCGGCGCGGTGTTTCGCAAAGGTGGCCGAGCGGTTACTTACGTGCTCCGGGGATCGAAATTTGAAGAAACTCCGGTGGAAGTTTCGCGGCGGAACACGGAGCAAGTTTTGCTGGCGAGGGGGCTCCAGCCGGGAGAACGAGTAGCTTTGAAAGATCCGACGCTGCCGCGTTAGAAGTCACGATGAAACAAGGCATCCACCATACCGGGATTTTTCTAACGCTGCTGACGCTCGCGGGCAGCAGCGTCGCCTGCCGCCAGGCCAGTGCGCTAGCGGGCGAAGTAGATGTCCCCACGGCCGTCGTAAAGGAAGCTGACGTTCAATTGAAGGTCCTCACCACAGGCGCTTTGCGAACCAAGGAATCGAGAGCGATTGCCGCTCCCCCCATTGCCGGCGGAACCTTGCAGATCATCAAGCTGGCGCGCTTTGGCTCCCAGGTTCATAAAGGGGATGTTGTGCTGGAGTTCGATCCTAGCGAGCAGGAATACAATCTCGCGCAGAGCCGCAGCGACCTAATGCAAGCGGAACAGGAAATCGCCAAGTCCAAGGCCGACGCTGCCGTGCAAACCGCCGAAGACCAAACCGCGCTGCTGAAAGCCAAGTACGCCGTGCGCCGCGCCGAGTTGGAAGTCAGCAAAAACGAGTTGCTGAGCAAAATCGATGCGCAGAAGAATATTCTTGCGCTGGATGAGGCCAAGCGCGCCCTCACGCAACTTGAACAGGATGTTCGCACTCACAGCGCCTCCAACAAAGCGGCGCTGGCCATCAGCGAGGAGAAACGCAACAAGGCGCGCCTGGCCATGAATCAAGCCGAAGAGAACATTAAGCACATGACTATCACCGCCCCGATTGACGGTCTGATGGTTGTCCACCCCAATCTTGATTCCACTGGCGGTTTTTTCTTCGGTCAGGCGCTTCCCGACTATCATGTGGGTGACCAGGTGAATCCGGGCAGCTCCATTGGAGAAGTGGTCGATGTGTCGCATCTCGAGGTCTATACCCAAGTGGGAGAGACCGATCATAGCAACCTCAAACCGGGTCAGCCTGTGGACATCCAGGTGTACCCACTGCCCAACGACAAGTTCACTGGCAAGGTCGAGACCGTGGGGGGTGCCACTGCCCATGCATTCTGGGACGACAACGCCAAGCATAAGTTCGACGTGACGATTCTTCTCGACAAGTCCGATCCGCGGCTCCGCCCCGGTTTTGCTGCGCGCGTTATCATTCGCGGTGACCAGCTTTCGCACGCCGTATCGATCCCGAGCGAAGCGGTGTTCGATCGCGAAGGCAAAAAGATTGTCTATTGCAAGCGCAACCGCGGATTCGAGGCGCAGCAGGTCAAGGTACGAGCTCTTAGCGATGGACGCGCGGTCCTTGAAGGCATCCAACCGGGCACGGTGGTGGCGCTGGTCAATCCGGAGGCGCGTGGCTCCGAAAAGGCCAAGGAAAATAGCTCTGGTCCTCAGTTAGCCCCGAGCGCGAAGTGAGGCGGTTTCCACCACGATGAATACCCGCTCCCTGGCTGAACCAAGGTCTTTGGCACAGTGGCTCCCCGATCTCGCTTTCGGCCTCGAAAACCTTTCCAGCCACAAACTGCGCTCTCTGCTGACCATGCTGGGGATGATCTTTGGCGTTGCCGCGGTTGTGGCCATGCTCTCGATCGGGGCCGGGGCACAGCAAAAGGTGATGGCCTTCATCGAGCAAATGGGCGTGCGTAACCTCATTGTGGAGGCCAAGGAAGCCAACAACGAGCAGGAACTACAGAAAGTCCGCAAGGTTTCACCAGGGCTTACCCTGACCGATTACCAGGTCATTCGCCAGAACGTCAGCGATATCCAGAGTGCCACGCCGCGCAAACGTTTCACTCCCGCGAAGTTTCTGCCAAAACCGCAGCAAGACTCTCCCGTCGTTTACGGCGTCGAGCCCAGCTACCTCGAAATCGGCCATCTGCGTGTCACGGAGGGGCGCTTCTTCGACGAGTCGGACAATGCAGCTGCTGCACCTGTCTGTGTCCTCGGAGCCGCCGCCAAAGATAGTTTGTTCGGCGCCGCCGAGGCCGTCGGCGAATACGTCAAGTTAAACGACCAGTGGTGCCACGTGATTGGCATCGTGGCTCCGCAAATGGCTCCGCAAAGCGATGTTGCGGGCGTCCGCACCGAGGACATGAACAATCTGATTTACGCGCCTTTGAATTCCGTCCGCTACCGTCTCGAGGATTCGCAAAGCTGGATGAAAGACGAAATCGACGGCATGTACTTGCATCTCGCCTCCACCGATGCCAGCACCACGGACGCCGAAGTGATTCGCGGCATCCTCAATTCCTCGCATCACAATGCCGGGGACTTCAGCGTCATCGTTCCCGCCGAACTTCTGGCCCAGCAGAAGCGCACTGAGCAGCTTTTCAACACCGTCATGGTGGCCATCGCTTCCATTTCCCTGCTCGTCGGCGGAATCGGCATCATGAACATCATGTTGGCCGCCATCCTCGAGCGTACCCGCGAAATCGGCGTTCGCCGCGCCATCGGCGCGCGGCGCTCGGACATCGTGCGCCAGTTTGTCATCGAAGCCGTGCTGATTTCCTTTGCCGGCGGCTTCCTGGGCGTCGTCACGGGCTTTGCGATGTCCAAGCTGATCGCCTGGATGGCGGGATGGTCCACCATCGTTACCATCAGCTCCATCCTCCTGGCCTTTTTGGTTTCCATCTCCGTGGGCTTGATCTTTGGCACGTACCCGGCCATGAAAGCCGCGCGGCTCGATCCTGTGGAAGCCATTCGCTACGAATAAAGTTTTAGCTCGAAACAAATCTTCTGGGGGTGCTCTCTTGCGACGGCTATTTCCCTTTCTATGTCTTCTATCATTTGCTTTCCTCGGCGTTGCTCCTTCGCGCGCGCAATCCACTTCCCCACTGAAGACATCTCTAGGCTTTAATGGCCGCCAAAAAACTGCGGCGCCGCTGCTCGGGCCCCAGGGCTTCGAGGATCACGTCGCCAACGGCAAGCTCGTTCTCACCCTCGACGACAGCATCCGCCTTGCTCTTGCCAACAATACGGATATTCACATCGATCGCTCTCAAATTGATTTCGCGCTCGACAATCTTGGCCGCTCGCACTCGCCTTTCGATCCCGTGGCCACTTCGAGCTTTGCGGACACCAGGACGAAATCCCTGCCGTTCTCATCACTCCAGGGCGCTCCAATCGTAAGCAGTTTGACGCAGACTACCCAGATGGCCTATCAGCAAGTCTTGCCGACCGGCACGAATTTCCAAGCGAGCTTTAATGCCAGCAAGGTTTCCACGAACAATTCCTTCAACACCGTGAATCCTTCCCTTGCCACGACTCTCGAGTTCACGGTCACACAGCCTCTCCTCCGCAACTTCGGGCTCTTTCCCATTCGCGCTCCCATTCTTATTGCGCAGAGCAACCTCAAACAGGCGCGCGCCAACTTCACCGCCGAAGTCAACACCATCATTCTCCAGGTTGTACAAGACTATTGGAGTGTGGTTCTTGCCCGGGAAAACCTCGACGTGCAGCGCAAGTCCCTCGACGAAGCGCAAAAAAGTTATGACCACGACAAGAAGGCCCTGAGCCTCGGCGCGCTGCCGCCCTTGGACATTTATCGCTCGGAGTCGCAAGTCGCCTCGCGCCGCGTCGGTGTCATTCAGGCGGAGTACGCGCTCAAACAAACCGCGGACATTTTTCGG